>JAGLDN010000219.1 GCA_023145575.1 Psychromonas sp. | reverse complement strand
GCCAAGGTAGTTGACGTCTGATAGGGATCCTTGATTGTCTAGCATGATAATTACAATTGAGTTAGTTTATCCCCTTCACTGTACGTCCAACAGTATGATCAAAGTGCCAGGGATAATTTGTTGTGAAAAATAAATAGGAATGAATTTACTTTGACAGGATAAATCAGATTTATAATTGGCCATTACATTTCACTCTGAGCGAATAATAACCATTAGATCACAGATGATCAGCACAAACAAGTACATTTCACGTACAATTAGACGTAATTGAAAAAAGAGCGATGAACACTGTTTTTTGGATAAATTCGACAGCCTCAACGCCTACATCAGCGGCAGTTAAAAGTAGAGTGTAGCGAAGCGAAACGTCGCTTTTAACTGCCGCTGAATGCTTTTTTGTTAGCCCTTCCTTGCAAGAACGGCAAAATAGCCAAATTTAGTGTTTGGAATTAAGCACTCATAAACTTTTTCACTTGAGTTCTTCTCTTCAACAAATTCATCAACCGCCGTCTTGGTACCTAATGAGAAGTAATCATAATCATCCACAATGATTATTGCGTCTTTTGAAGTAACTTGATGAAGAAATTCAAGAGTGAGTTTAATTGGCTCATAAAAATCAAAATCGACGAAAGCGAAACGTACTTTTTGGGGTAGATTTGAATCATCCTCAAGTATTTGTTCAATGAATCCTTTATGAATAACGAATTTTTCATGTGGAAATGATATGGCTTTAAGACGACTACGTACCATTTCCTCTGGACATGACATTGTTCCAGTATAGGCATCCATACTGCCAAGTGAAAAAATATCATCTTTTAATTGATCTTTTTCTGTGGGCTTTGGAAGTCCTTCAAAAGAGTTAAACAAATGAATAGTTTTATTACTTGATAGCATTTCATTAGCTATAAGAGCAGATGTTTCTCCTTGTGCCACGCCAAATTAGCAAACATCACCATTAACCATTAACCATTCGACATTTGGCAATGCGTGTACAATGAAGTATGCTTCTGATGGAGGTGTGCCAAGCAAGCGTGCCAGTAACTTTGGACGAATATCGTTTGTTTCTATTGCAATATTGTTAACTTCATTGAGGCGTTGTTCATACGCTTGAGTAAGATTACTGAAGTTGTTAAAATGTACCCGTTGTTCTGACGAACGATGAAGTTTATATCCAAACTTGCCAATAAACTTCCTAAGCATATTTTTTAAAATACTCATATATAGTCCTGTTGTGTATTGTGGGGCAAACGAGGCTGAAGAATTTCTCTTTTCAGCCCACTTTATTTAAAATAAAATGCACATTTGCTTGATATTCAATAAATCATTGTGTTTTTAAGAGTGGATTGATTAAATTGAGTGATAAATCCGTTTATTGAGGCGTGCAGGGAGGATCATTTAACGTTAGAGCTTCACCCCTATCTTTAATGCAGACTCTTTCTTAATTTGTCTATATTGTGAACAAGGAAATACATCGATCATTATGCATTCACATTCTCTTGCCCGCACAGTGTGAATTTGTTCATGCTTTTATTTACCGTGATATTGCCAAATACAGGCTCAATTACACCTAGGCGTTTGCTGTATTGCCGCAGACCTGCGCTACTGTCTATTTTTACACGCATTTTATCGGTATAAGAGATAGGTTGGCATGCAAAAAATGCTAGCGTCCTCTTTTCACCCAAAGTTACGACAAACTCATATCTTATGGGCAAATGAATCGTTACCACACAGATCAAGGAAACTAGATAAACCTGCTATAAAATTCTAGAGCATCAAAATGTGCTGGGTTAGCATGCGACCAATCTGCAGGGCCCGCGTGTAGGATCTGGTCACAAGTCATTACTGTATATCCAAGGTAGGTAGCGCCATCGGTAATTCTTTTTAAATATTTCAAAGTGAAACCATAAGTGTCATTCCATTCAAGTTTGGAGGTTCCTGGAATACCAACTGTGGAACTAACACACATATTAGCTTTCCATCCCATGACAACAAGATGAGTAAGATTATGTTCTTTGAGATCTAAATGCAAAGTAGTTGATTGGAACGCATTATAATAGCGCTTTCGCAAAGGTTGCTGACGTCCATTGAAAAGTGCCTTAAGAGCTGTTCTAGTCGCATCATAAGGTTCACCCGATTTAGGTGATGCTGTTCGGTGGCTAATTACCCAGATAGGGCGATCCATTGCCTGCATATACATTATAATCATTTGTTGGTATGTCGTTGCGTTAATATTTCTAATCGGAGAATATGGATCCATTGATATTTCCCCTGGCGCGGCTTTCTCTTCTTCGTCAAGGATCATCAAGCCTATTTTTGTACCGTTATCGATGCAGTTTTGTATTGCCTCATACAACTTACCGTCAATAAACATCTGTTTTTCCTATTTTTTATTTTTTTTAATTCCCTAGATTCAATTCTCAAATGCATAACTTAAATTAGTAGTAAAACTAGCCAGTTGAATATATATTCACGACCTTTCCTCCTACAAGAGATGCAAATAATGAAAAAACATAAACAACTGACTGAGCCTCTAAGATCAAACTTTACGCTCTTAATAAAAGCACAATGAGTCAAACAAAAATAGCCGAACAAATTAACGTGAGTCAATCTTTGATTTCACGAGAATTAAACGTAATATTGGCAAGCGAGGTTATCGTGCTATACCCAATTTAAACCCTATCGAACGGCTTTGGAAAGTCATGAATGAGCACGCAAGAAATAATAAATATTTCCGGCGAAGCATTTATAATTTTTTTTGATTGCACATTACCAAAAATTGGTCATGCTTTAACAGGTAGAATTAATGACAACTTTCAGACTTTCAATTTTTGATGAATTGAAGCATTTTGAAGTGGCATGGCTATACAATGATATTAATGCAATGCAGGGAAAGTCACCGCACCAATGAAGCCATTATCAGTCTCTGAAATTCTGACCACCTTTGCTGTCACTTCTAAGGGACTAAACAATTTATGTCCTGTGCTAAGTTGTATAAATACCTCATCACCAACGCAGAGATCTTTGTCTTCAAACTTAATCTGCATACCAGTGCCGCTTAGATCGATACATTCGCCTTTTATCTCTCGCTCATCTCGCATGATAACAATCGGGATATTAATCCCCATACGCTGAAAACGGCGTTTTTCTTTTGATTTTAAAAGCATACTATCCCTCTGATTTATATGATAAAAAACACATGTTCGTTTTAACCATGGTTATTATATACCCATGACAATAAAAAATGCAACGTCAGACGAGTAATATACCATCACAATAAGCCGAGTTCAGCTGCGCTCGCCAATTACAATTTCCCGCAGGTACCTAACGAACTAGTATAAGTTTATTATAATTGTTGTTATTTAAAACCATAATCATATTGATATGATCTCACTTGGCATTGGCTTGAGCTGTTTTTTTTTATCTAAATATACCATGACAATATCACCGATAACCGCTGGTTTAACAGCATTTGGGCGCCACACTTCATGATGCCAAAGCGTTTTAAATTTACCGTCTAATTTAAACGTCGTTCTAATGTCACAAATATCGGCGAATTCAACGCCTTCCTTAAATATCATATTGGCCTTATACACAGCAAAACCACATCCTTTGTCTTGCCAAAGCATGTTGATTATGTCGCCGCCTAAAACATGTTCCCTTGCTCTCTCAAAGTATTTTAAGAAATTAGCATGATATACCACGCCAGAATGATCAGTATCTTCATAATAAATTTGCACAGCATGATGAAATGTTTTAATCATCACGACAAGTCTTAGTCATTGAATGGAGTAACTTTATTGATGCCGATTCTAAAAGATCTAACACCACTTCAAAGCCATTATCACCGCCATAATATGGATCTGGGATTTGATTAGCATTCATATAGTCTATTGAATTTGCCGCATCTAAAAACAAACTTATTTTATACTGTAAATCTTGTGGACAGATAGCCATTAAATCGGACACATTGTTATCATCCGCGGCTAAAATAAAATCAAAATAATCAAAATCATTCTGATTAATAAGCCGTGCTGTTATTCCATCTAAACGGTAGCCACGCTTCTTACCCGCCGCGATACAACGACTATCCGCTCCCTTTCCTTGGTGATAATCAATCGTACCCGCTGAGTCAACCTCAACAGCAATGTCAAGTAGTTCTGCTTTTGCACGTAAAACTGCTTCAGCAGTCGGTGATCGACAGATATTACCTAAACAAACAACTAATATTTTTTTCAAATTTATTTCCTTTTTTTAACGTATGAAGTAATTATACCTATGTGACATAAAAATGAAACGTCAGATCGGCAAATTCTGCTGACACTACGAATATACCCGATATTGATAGATTAGTTACGCTAAAGGGGCAATTAAAATACTTTAACAAATTTTAAGATCTTCCAAAAATGAAATATGCTCTATTTTGGCAAGTTTATCTGTCTATAATGTAGTTGATTTATGTAGATCCTAAAAGAATTTTTTGGGTTTGAATCAAAATGGCAAAGATATTGAAATTTTACAAACAATTAAAATAGAGCTGACATTATTGATGGCTCCTGTACTTTGTAGGAGTTACAATGCAAAATGAAAGTCGTAGTAGCAAAAGCATAGGTATAAAGTAAACATTCAATTAGAAATTACATATGATTTATGATATTATAGTATAAAGCACCGATTTAAAATGACTAAATAATAACTCTTTGAACTTGCCCGTGTTAATTTAACCTCTTGATTTGTAGTGGCTTTAATCTTTTGGTAACGTATAAAATTTAAATTACTCTGCATGCTTACTAAAACATAACATAATTTAAGCCTATTTAAACTGATAGTGGACAAAAATAAATCAAGGGTTAATTATTAAGGGATTTAATAACTTCCACTGATTTTATTTACACCTCCTGTAAGGTGAATAAACTGTTCTGAAATTTGTTCGAATATAATATCAGGAACCAACATGATCATATAGTCATGTGCAACGGAGTATTACATGAAAATCCTTATTTATATATTAGTGCTATCATTACCATTATTCATATCCGCATGCAAATCAAACACCTATACATTCAAAAGAAGTCCAGAACTGCCTATTACCCCTAGCACCCCTGCACTCACAAGTCTCATTATGCTCGGAGGACCAGAAACATTAGCTTTGAACACAACGACTCAACTGTATGCAGCAACGAGGTATCAAAATGGCACTATATCAGTTGTTACACCGAAAGTATCATGGAAAAGCAGTGATCCTTCAGTGGCCACGATCAGCTCTACAGGCTTAGTTGTTGGGCTTAAACAAGGGAAAACAACAATATCTGCATCATATTATGATCGAACAAGCAACACTCAAGATTTGGTAGTCTCACCTGTAAAAAGTATTACTATTATTAATGGCGATCATGGAACGCTAATCTCAGCAAAGGATTATGTTTTGGGCGTTAAAAAAAATAAAAAAGTCAGAATAATGGCAATACTGTCAAATAAAACAACAGCAGATCTAACACATCAAGTTAAATGGTCGTCGGATAATAACGAAATAGCAACTGTGGATCAAAATGGACTGATTAGCGGTGTCTCTGCGGGTGAAACAACGATTAACGCTACAACTATTGATAATCTGACTGCTCATCTAAAACTAAATATCACTAACGATTATGTAAATGATTTAACTATATATGGACCTAAAGAAACCAAGCTAAAAAGTAATAATAAATATCTATGTATAGGAATTAGTCAAGCTTTGGAGACAGTTGACATGAAAAAGACTGTACACTGGACCTCATCAAATACTTCTGTAGCAGATATTGATCAAAATGGCATTGTACAATGGCATAAACCTGGTAAAATTGATATTAAGTGTATCTCTGACTATGACAACGTTAATATTTATAAGACAATAGAATTTAATAACAAAAAGTTGGTTAGTATAGAGCTTCATGAGGGCAACAATATCAATACTTACGGTCTGCCTGTTGGGCCGCTCCTAAATAAGACCACGCAAACAATTCCCATTGTACATAGCGTTCACTACCCTTTTGATGTTAATAAGCTAGGCTTGTCAAAAAATGGATTTTATGTTAGCGCATGGGGAACTTATAGTGATGGTTCAGTAGAGAACATAAGCAAATTAATGTCTTGGTGGTCAAGTGATCAACAAGATGTATACTTAAACTACTTAAAAGGGCCGTATTTATTTGGTCGTAATGAGGCTCAAAATGTACTAATTACAGCCTCTTTTGAAGGACTTAGTGCTTCATTTCACGTAAATGTGGAAGATGCACCTGTCAATAAACTAGTCTCCATTGACTTATACAAGCCAGATGGTACAATATTAGATGAGCATATTGGGTTTAAAGGTTTGCGCCTTTCAAATTTACGGATCCATGCTATTGGTACATATGATAATGGATTGCGCAAAGACATCAGCTCATATATATTATACACACCAATTAATAAAGTTAGTGCAGCTGGTATTATAATTAATGACTTACAGCCAAATGTCCTTTACTTCGGCACGCATCCTCTGTCTGATGAATACAGAACGAAAATGACTGCTTCATGGCAAGGAATTACCAAAGAATTTACAATTACATCTCTTCCTACTGGTCAATGAGTTCCTCAATCAATTTAAATCATAAAATTAACAACGATAGAGTCTTAGTGAGTACGGTTGCAATTATCTTCAATGGTTGTGTCAAAGCATTCACGCGTCTTTTTTTGATTCAAGGCTGATATTGCTCATAAGATGAATATCAATAGCCAAAGCAACCTCTCTTGCTTAATTACGAATAATGACTGAACAGTGCGCATATCGCCAGCGACAAAGATGGCTTGATGCTCTGTTTGAAATGATTTGCTTGCACGTTACCATCATCATCGATACCTATACCCATGTGACGTAAAAGTGCAAATTCAGCAAGGGAAATAGTACCAAGGTCAATTAAAATAAACACTTTAATTCCTAACTAGTTATTCTACATAGAGATTTTATAACAACGCAGGTTGGTACTAGTTGCCTTGTCCTGTGGGGCACAAGCTCGAAAACCAGGACTGCGTTACAATAATCGAAAAGT
>JAGLDN010000218.1 GCA_023145575.1 Psychromonas sp. | reverse complement strand
TGACAAAGCATTTTTACGTCACATGAGTATATATTTATATTAAGCTAAAATATCATTCGCCTCTAGTATAAAAAGCCCATAGCTAAAATCATCGATACACAAATTAATGAAATTGTCACCGAATATCAGCTATATGTGTTTATTAATACGCTGACAGTTAAAATAATATAGCGCTGATTGCCCTGAAAAGTCGCCTGAAGCAGTACAATACTGCGAAAATTTCTAAGCAACGTCATGTATACCCATCACATTAAAATTAATCATGAGTGAAATAGCGAGATGTATAAATTCAACAAAACGAATTTGTAAAGCTATCCATCGTTAATCCTGGGGTTTGGTAAAACACATGACAAGCGTTAAGTAATTCATTTACTCTACTTAAAAATCCTTGATTTAAATATCGATTCACCTGTATGCGTACTTTACGTTTAAAGGCAGCTCGATCAATAGGGGTATCGGTCAAGTTATCGACACTGACATCAAAAGCAATCCCAAACTTTCTGATAATGCCTATTCTATTGCTTGATGCACAATATCCACGTATTCAAATTCAACCTGCAGCGCTGCATTTCAGACATCAGGATCATACCAATAAACATAACCTTCAATTAATCGTCGTTTGATTTGCCACCAACCAGTGCTAAATTTCGTGCAACGCGCTACGATAAAAACCATGGGCAAATATAATACGATGATGTGAATTTTCTGTATCCGCTGGTAAATATACAGGCTCATCTAAGCCCAAAAATATAACAGTATGAAATGTTTAACAAAAAGTGTTATTGACAATTTTAATAATATCTTGATATTCGTGCTCTGCCATTATATTCTCTTGAATTAAATTGTTGTTTAGCATACAATTAATGGTCAGTAAATTTAGAGTAAGAAGAAAAATGACATGTCAATCCTCAGTAAAATTAAATGCGCATTAACACTCGGACAAGGCCTATTATTTGAAAATAAAGCATTGGCCACGTCAGGCGATCCAATTACATTTTTTAAACACTGGTTGAAAGAAGCGCAAGAAAGCGGGATCGTATTACCTGGATCCATGTCGGTATCAACTTGCACTCCCCAAGGGCGCCCTTCTTCGCGTATGGTATTACTCAAGAAAGTTGATAATAAAGGGTTTGTTTTTTTTACTAATTATGGAAGTCAAAAAGCAACTGATCTAGAAGAAAATCCATATGCTGCATTATTGTTTCACTGGAACATTTTACAACGCCAAGTCAGAATAGAAGGTCATATCGAGCGCATTTCACAAAAGGGATCTGAAAATTATTTCCACAGCCGAGACAGAGGCAGTCAAATCGGAGCTTGGGCTTCATATCAAAGCCAAGAACTTGAAAGCAGAGCATTACTTAAAAACCGTTTTGCTCATTTTGAAGAGAAATTTAAAAATCAAGACATTCCTCTACCTGAGTTTTGGGGTGGTTATCGTGTTATCCCTGAGCGCATTGAGTTTTGGCAAGGTAAGGCTAATCGACTCCATGATCGTTTTATTTATCAACCAGAAAATAAACATTGGAAAATAACACGACTGTACCCATAATATGTCAAAATATAAATTACATCAGTAAATTGTACGCTAACCAAAGGCATAAAATTGTCCGCACGATCATTAGCTACGCTAATCTACTGCTCTAAGAATTAACACAAATACTTTAATTCTTTCCTGCCACACTATGCAATATTAAATTCAAGCATAAGTGAAATGACTTGATTTTTGAGAGGGATAAAATGAACACCTTTGTTGAACTGCTTCGGCATCAATTTGTAAACAATCCTGATAAACCCGCAATCATCAATCGCATTGACACCGTGACTTTTGCGGAGCTATATGATAATGCAAAAACTGTTGCTGCTCGCCTTCAACAAAGTGGATTAAAATCGGGGGACAGGGTGATCCTTTATACAGCAGATAAGCTTTCTTTTTTGATCATACATTTAGGAATCATCTTAAGTGGTGGTGTCTCCCTCCCTTTAAATTTTGACTTTACTAAGGAAGAAATGCTTTTTTTCCTCAACGACAGTGCTGCTCAGTTTGTCTTCGCATCAGGTAAGCAGGCTTTAGTGATTAATGAGATCAAAAGCCAATGCACAAATTTAAGAGCTGTGATCAACCCTGCAAAGGCAATCGCTGAAAATCACCGAAGACAACCTAAAGAGATAAATGTTCAGGCTGATGATCCATGCTTCATACTATATTCCTCAGGTACGACAGGAAAACCCAAAGGAATTGTGCATACTCAAGCCAATGTTGCGTCCAGCCTTTTATCGTTGCAAAAGGCATGGCGGTTTGTTCCTGATGATATACTACTTAATGTACTGCCCCTTTTTCATATCCACGGACTTTCATTTGCTGCTCATCTGTCATTTATTTCTGGTAGCACCATGATATTAGAGGATAAGTTTCATCCATTAAAAACGATGGAACAAATTGCTAATGTAACTGTTTTCATGGCAGTTCCAACCATGTATTATGCATTCCTAAGAAAGCCTGAATTTAAAACAAATGCAAATAAATGGACTAAGACAAGGCTTTTTACCTGTGGATCTGCCCCAATACAAGCGCGGGTGTTGACTGAACTCGAAGCCATACTAAAAAGCCCTTTAATCAACCGTTACGGTATGAGCGAAAGCCATGTGTTAACCAGTCTCCCGTTGGACGGACCATTTCCGCATGGCTCTGTTGGTTTACCACTGGACGGCGTAGAAATAAAACTGCTTACCGACGATGACAGAACATTAATGACTAGCACCACTCAAGAACATGATGATAAAATCGTGGGTGAAGTTAAGGTAAAAAGTAAGCACCTTTTTAGTTATTATTGGAATGATCCAGCGGCATTAGCAAAAACATTTGATAAAGATGGATATTTTTCTACAGGTGATCTTGGCTATTTCGATGAACTCGGTTTTTTGACGCTCGTCGGGCGCAAATCTGATCTTATTATTATCAGTGGTTTTAACGTTTATCCTGCCATTATTGAACGGGTGATAAACAGCTATTCCCAAGTAAAGGAATCCGCTGTGTTTGGTATCGATCACCAAAATAAAGGAGAAAAAGTGGCCGCCGCCGTCGTTGCAAATGGTAATCTGGATATCGATGAATTAAAAAAATATTGTGCAAGGCGTTTGGTTAATTATCAGGTGCCGACACATTTTGAAATAATCGATGAATTACCTCGTAATACAATGGGTAAGGTATTGAAACGCTCATTAAAGTTATCAATCGCCTGATTTTTGAAACAGCAACACTTACTCATACTACTATTTTGCATTTATCTTCGGTAAATTTATAATTACAACACTGGAGCCAAATAAGGTCATATATATTATATACCCATGTGACTTAAAAATGCTTTGTCAGGCTCAAGCTCGATGATCATAACAAGGCACCTCGATGATCAGAACAAGACACAATATTAAGTAATTGTTATTCACTTTTTGATTATTGTAACGCAGTCTTGGTTTTCGATCTCGTGCCCCACAGGGCAAAGCAACTAGTAACAACCTACGTTGTTATAAAATATCTATGTAGAATAACTACTTAGGAATTAAAATCTTTATTTTAATTCGACCTTTGATGCCTAGCACCTTGGTACTATTTCCCTTGCTGAATTTGCACTTTTACGTCACATGGGTATATATAAAAACCACTTCTTCATCAGAAATTAGCAAATTAGCAAAATTAGCAAAATTAAACGTCATTCGACCTAAAGTTAGGCTGTTGAAGCTATATTAATTTACCGACAATATTAAGCCGCACTCGCCAGATGAATTAGTTGCTAACCATCTTATTGGTTTTATTATTTTTTATTTTTAAAACAGCAGGAACAATAAGTAGCCATGCAATGATTAACAACAAACCGCCTATTGGTGTAATGGCGCCGAGTATTTTTCTACCGGTCATCACATATAAATATAAACTACCGCTAAAAAACAAAATACCAACGCTAAAACAAATTTGACTCGCTAATATATAACGATTTGTTATCCAAATAGACAATATTGAAAGGGCCAATAAAGCAATGCTATGCAACAACTGATAAGTGACCGCTAGTTGAAAATAATCAACTAGCATTGGGCTTGTCCATCTGCTTAAACCATGACTCCCATAAGCGCCTAATGAAACCCCTGTTGCACCGAACAAAGCGGCGATCACAAGCAGTAATTTTGGACTTTTATTGATCGTCATCTTATTGTGTATCAATGACATCGAAGCTTTTTACTAAATCATCCATTTGCTTCATTTGCGTTAGAAATGGTGCTAGTTTATCTAATGCAAGTGCGCAAGGACCATCACATTTTGCAGAACTTGGATCAGGGTGCGACTCTAAAAAAAGCCCTGCGATCCCCTGTGACATTCCCGCTAAAGCAAGTTGCACAATCTGGCTACGACGACCATCTGCACTGTCGATCCTAGCACCTGGTTTTTGCAATGAATGCGTTACATCAAACATGACGGGATAACACATTTCTTTCAACGTACTAAATGCAAGCATATCAACCACTAAGTTATTATAACCAAAGCACGTTCCACGCTCACAAAGGATGATGTTGTCATTTCCCGCTTCTTTAAATTTGCTGATAATATGCGCCATTTCATGAGGTGCTAAAAATTGGGCTTTTTTAATATTAATCACAGCCTTGGTATCTGCCATTGCTTGCACAAGATCGGTTTGACGGCTTAAAAAGGCGGGAAGTTGAATAACATCCACGACTTCGGCAACAGGGGCGCATTGATAAGGCTCATGGACATCGGTGATAATTGGCACCTTAAAAGTGTGTTTAATTTCTTCTAAAATACGTAAGCCTTCTTCTAATCCAGGACCACGAAAACTGTTCACAGATGATCGATTTGCTTTATCAAATGATGCTTTAAATACATAAGGAATATTTAATTTTGATGTGATATTGACATAATATTCAGCCATTTTCATCGCTAAATCGCGTGTCTCTAATACGTTCATACCGCCAAATAATACAAATGGTAAATGATTGGCAACATCAACATTGCCAACTTTAATTATCTTCTGCTTCATTTATTCACACCCTTTAATCATACCAATCACCGTCAATCGATTTTAAGCTTACACGTTTAAAGATAATAAACGCATTCATTGGACAGGTCTAAATCACAATACAGCTCAACGTATATACCCATCACACCTGAAGATGCAGATTTCACCGAGAATTTAAAACCTTAGAGACAATGCCTTGATTGAAGAAAATGGTTATTTCTTTGCGAAATCAATAACAATGCATATACCAGTTAACATTCAAGATGCAAAAATCAGCAAGCTGTGAGGCAAACGGATCCTAGGCGACAAGTTGAAAATCTAACTTGTTAAATTGATACTTTCTAACAACGAAGATGTTCGCCTCATAGCTTGCCATGCGGATCATAAGCTAGAAAACTAATAAAGTTTAAATGAGTCTTTTTCATTGAACTCCAGCAATTAATTAACGAAGTTAATTAATGAGAGGATCGCGTTGCAGTATTCGATAATGGCTAGCCATTAAAGTTTATACCCATGTGGCGAAAAAATGCTTTGTCAGGCTCAAGCTCAATAATCACAACATGGCACAATATTAGGTAATTGTTATTACTTTTCTATTATTGTAAAGCAGTCTTGGGTTTCGAGCTTGTACCCCACAGGGAAAGGTAACTAGTACCAACCTGTGTTGTTATAAAATATCTATCTAAAATAACTATTTAGGAATTAAAATAAGGAAATCAACTCTTAACGAGTCGTTCTAAGTCGAAATTTTATAACTTTGTTTATCGGTGCAAGTAGCCAAGCTCTGCGAAAATTTAGCTCGTAAATAATCCCTAGGTTACAATATGCGCTTAATGAATAATGGGCTGATTATAGCGCATCTTTTGAATTTGTTTTTGTAATATACTCACTGTTGGATCATGTGGGTATTTAGCGATGAAAAGATTAAAATCTTTAACGGCTAAGTCCACACAATTTAACTCCTGAAATAAACAACCACGCTCTCGACGTTCATACGCATCATCAGGATCAATTCTTAACAAAATATCACAGCAAACGAGTGCAAGTTCAAATTTCTTAGTTCGCAAATATGTAACTTTTATCGAACTTATTAAGTCTTTTATCACTGTTGCATGCAAAGCAACTCTTAGCATATCAGGAGTTAATTTAGCATAATTACCTAAATGGCCACGCAGTTTGACTTCGAGTTGTCCCCAATTTTGGATATCTCCTGTAAAAGCATCAACATAGATAACTTCATGTTCAAAATTTATTTTCACAATGAACATATTAGCAAAAATAACACCACACGCTTTAAATCCATTAGCCTCTAAGGCTTTAATCAATAAAATACCGAGCGGAATTGCACCACCTTTACGGCGAACAAGCACATTTGAAATAAAACAATTTTCTATTCTATATAAGGTTTTCCAATCCCCTTGGTAACCTAGCAAATGATAAATATGATATAACAAAGCCGTTAATTTACGTAAATCTACTTTTTTAAATTCGCTAAGTGCAGATTTTAATACAACTTGCTGTGAAAGTAACTTCAAAGTCGTCTCATGTACACTTTTTTGAGTTAACTCTGCTTCAAGCAATGTCACCGCCGCAAAAAGAGTATGAGTTTCAAAATTATAACCTTCTGGTATTCTAGTCAAACTCTGTTGACTACATTCCTGTACATCTGTGTTAATATTTTCAAGTTTCATTTTAAACCAACCAATAAAATAGCCTGATGAGTCACCGCTAATTTACCGATATAGGCAAGCCAGCCAAATGCTCCAAAAAATGTTAAATATTGTAATTTTTGGGAAGTACTTATTTTAAGTGCTACTTTAAGCATACCAATATAAAAACCGACAGCAACTATTTTTTCAAGTAACCAATAATTTTGACGCTCAAAGGGATCTATTTGTAATAGAACCATTAAAGTCAATCCTAAAAGTACCAAGACAATATTTGCTATCGTTAATAGTTTATGCAATAAAGGAGTTATGCCTTTGTGTTTGCCCATTTGTAGACGTATAAAACTCAGCACAAATAAAAAAACCGAAATACCAACAACCAACTCATGTGTGTGCTTCACTATATTAATCATTTTTTAATACTCCAAGGGTAACTCTGTCGTTTTTTCCATAATCTTGGATCGTTTTAACGGCGTGATAGCCATTTTGTTTAAAAAGTTGTTGAACAGCATAGCCTTGTTCAAAGCCATGTTCAATCAATAAACAACCCGCTCCCTTCAGATGATTTTTACCCTTCTCGATAATAATCTTAATATCAGATAATCCCTTATCATTCGCAACAAGCGCAGATAATGGCTCAAATCGCATATCTCTACAATCTAAATGGGGATCTTTTTTATCAATATAAGGCGGATTACTCACAATTGTATCAAATTTCCCTGTGATGTTGTCAAACCAGTTACTTTGATAAAAACAAACATTACTGATATTTAAATTTGAAGCATTTTCTAATGCAAGTGACACAGCATCCACATTAACATCAATTCCAATACACCGAGCATCGGATAACTCATCAGCAATCGATAAAATAACTGCGCCAGTACCTGTACCGAGATCTAAAATATTCGCAGTACTTTTACTATATTGCAAGGCTTGTTCAACTAAAATTTCAGTGTCTGCTCGAGGGATCAACGTTGACCGATTGACTTTAAAAAGCAAACTCCAAAACTCTCTCTCTCCTGTTAAATATGCAACTGGCATACCCTTACTTCGCTGTGCAATTAATGTATCAAATGAGGCTTGCTGATCTGGTGTTAATTCGTGCTCAGGCCATGTTAGCAGATAAATCGCTTCTTTATTTAAAACAAAAGCCAGCAATACTTTTGCATCAAGCAAAGCACTATCACTGTACGGCAATGCAACTGTGGCTTTTGATAATGCCTTATCAATACGCACGACTAGAAATCACTTTCTGATAACTGAGTTAATTTATCAGCTTGATCTTCGAGTAAAATAGGACCAAGTAGTGCATTTAAATTGCCATCTAAAATTTCATTTAAACTATAAAGCGTTAAGTTGATACGGTGATCGCTTACACGTCCTTGCGGATAATTATAAGTACGAATACGTTCACTTCGATCACCACTTGCAACAAGCCTTCTACGGAGATCGTGCTCTTCAGCTTGATTTTTTTCATCTTCGGATTGTTGCAACCGTGCCTGTAAAACAGACATCGCTTGTGCTCTATTTTTATGCTGAGAACGCTGCTCTTGACATTCCACAACCGTCCCCGTAGGAAGATGAGTAATTCGTATTGCCGAATCAGTTTTATTGACATGCTGACCACCAGCACCCGACGCGCGAAAGGTATCAACTTTTAAATCTGCCGTATTAATACTGATGGCATCAGCTTCTGGAATTTCAGGCATGACCACCACAGTACAAGCAGATGTGTGAACACGGCCTTGAGATTCAGTTTCAGGTACACGCTGAACACGATGCCCACCTGATTCAAACTTCATTAAACCATAGGCGCCATTACCTTCAATTTTAGCAATAATTTGTTTATATCCACCCTTTTCACTAGTATTGCTGCTGATTTCTTCTAAACGCCATTTTTTAGTATCTATAAATTTACTGTACATTCTAAATAAGTTACCAGCAAAAATAGCAGCTTCATCACCCCCAGCTCCCGCTCGAATTTCAATATAACAATTTAGATCATCATTTGAATCTTTTGCGAGTAATAAAAGTTGTAAGTCATTAGAGAACTTTTCAACCAATATTTTTGCATTTTCACTTTCATCGAGCGCCATATTGCGTATTTCTTGATCATCATCATCAAGCATCATATCTGCCGCCTCAAGATCGTCAATGGCACCTTGGTAAGTTTTAAAGCATAAAACGACCACTTCTAACTGAGCATATTCTTTAGTCAATGCGCGGTATTGCACTTGATCATTGAGGATCTCAGATGAGCCAAGGAGTACTTGTATTTCTTCATAGCGCTCAACCAGAGTATCTAATTTTGTTAAGACTGTTGCTTGCATATATTTCCTATCTTGCTAATTTTTCAACCCCAGCGCATTGCGTAAGCTTTGTAATTCATGATCGGCTCCAAGTTTACCTAATTGGGATAGCGCCTTGCTTGGATGATGAATTAATTTATTGGTTAATTTAAATGCCAAGGCATTGAGTATTTTTTCAGGGGAACCACCTTGATTTAACGCATTTAATGCGCGGAGTAATTCTTCATTTCTGATTTCTTCACACTTGTTTCGATAAGTTTTAATACTTTCAACCGCATTAAGCGACTCCATCCATTCTATGAAATCGACAACACAGGTTTCTATTATTTGTTCAGCTTCAATCGCAGCAGCTTGACGAGCTTGTTTATTATCTTCAATTATCCCATACAAATCATCAACCGTGTAAAGGTATATATCATTAAGTGCAGATACTTGGCATTCAATATCACGAGGAACGGCAATATCAATAAATAGCATCGGTTGATTGCGACGCAATTTAAGGGCACTTTCAACCATACCTTTACCAATAATGGGCAGTGGGCTCGCTGTGGACGAAATAATAATATCAGCAAAGACTAAATGATTCGGTATTTCCTCCAGTGAAATAGCTTTTGCATTAAACCGCTCGACTAAATTAGTCGCCCGCAAGAGTGTACGATTTGCAATCGTAATATTAGGGACATTATGCTCTACCAAGTATTTACCAACAAGTTCAATCGTCTCACCTGCGCCAATTAATAAAACACGACTACGTGAAAGATCAGAAAATATTTGTTTTGCCAAGCACACTGCTGCAAAAGCTACCGAAACAGCATTCGCACCAATTTGAGTATCTGTGCGCACTTTCTTAGCAACGCTAAATGCATATTGAAACCATTTATTAAGCACTTTACCAATACTTTTTACTTGATTAGCTGTCGCGAAAGCTTGTTTAATCTGGCCTAAAATTTGAGGCTCACCAAGTATTAATGAGTTTAACCCACATGCAACGCGAAATAAATGTTGGATCGCAAGATCATTTTGATAAATATATAAACTTTTTGATAATTCAATGTCATCCACCTGATGAAATTTAGACAGCCATCGAAGAACCTCTTCATGATCATTTGAAGTTAAATTGCAATAAATTTCACATCGATTACAAGTAGAAATAATCACAGCTTCCTTCACACCATTTTGTGTGAGTAAAGATCGATGTGCATCCACAACAGCATCTAAACAAAAAGCCACTTTTTCACGCAAGACAATGGAAGCTGTTTGATGATTAATTCCTAAAACAAATAATGACATTGAATAATCAAGTTAACCAATTGTAAATAAATATATACACATGTTACCTTAAGATAAAAAGTCAGCAAGGGAAAAATTGCCGAAATATTAGGCATAAAATGGACCTGTCGTTGATTAACTACGTTAATCACCTGCAGGGAGAATTAAAATACAGACTTTAATGCTTAACTCGTCGTTCTAAAACGAAATTTTAAAACGATATGGATTGTGACTAATCTCGAAAGACGAACATTGGATCATAAATTAACATGATCACATATAGCGAAGTTTACGGAAATTTGAATCATTTATAAAGGAAACGAACGCGATCCAATGTATTTTGTTCCAATATGATGCCCTTATTTGCAAAGATTATCGAATACATCAAAAAATAAAGCAATTCCTATAAAAATATTGATGACAGTTTTATAAAATGCAGTATTATTAGTCCACTTATTATTTTGAGTATTTATCATCATCATGCTGATCAAAAAAATTATCATCGCTCTTTTTCTTGTTGCTTCCCTTTCTGGATGCAGTTTTCTTTATAATAAATTTGTTTATCAAATTGATGTCACCCAAGGTAATTATGTTGAAAAAGAAAAAATCAAAAAACTCACTCTTGGCATGACGCAAGAGCAAGTTATATTTTTACTTGGCTCGCCAATGCTAATTGATGAATTTGATTCTTCAAAATGGTATTACATTCATTATATCAAACCTGGTGGAAAAGCGATTCGCGAGCACAAAATAATATTAGTTTTTAAGGATAAAAAACTAATCAGTATTGATAACGATGGTAAGATGGTGACCCCACATAAAGTGAAATCAGCACCAAATGTTGCTTCAGAGAATAGCAGCAGCGACTCAGGAAAAAGAAATAAAGTTGATTCTACAACACCAATTATTATACAAGGTAATTAATGACAGCGCATACCGATTAAACTTAATAAACAAATACAGATCATCATTCAAGGTGCTTAATTGATAATGGGTACATCCCCATTTGACGCAAAATATTATATCATCTGATCACTCAATTGCCAGGTCAATGCCGCACATGAGAGAATGTTTATTTACTTTCAATGATTGAGCATAAGACTTTCAAGCTTGTATACCAGTTCAATTGACAGCTCTCACCAATCTATTTCATTGTATAACTCAAGTTTCGGAGTTCGTTTTGGATGAAAAAATAACCCTTAATGTTTAATTAAAGAGCTGATATTCGTCATTCTAATGCTTCTTGCCACAGTGTGAAGTGATCCATCTGTAGTACTTCTGTAAAGCATAACTACGCTTTGATCGATCGTTTCCAAGATATCTGATTTTTTACTTGATAATAAATTATTTATATTCTCTAAAGATCATGCAATTAATGCACTAAATAATCTCTATAATTTACTACTATACCCATGTGACGTAATAGTGCAAAATCAGCAAGGGAAATAGTACCAAGGTGCTAGACATAAAGCTGCCCTCTCAATGATTAACTGCGTTAATC
>JAGLDN010000217.1 GCA_023145575.1 Psychromonas sp. | reverse complement strand
CAAGTTAATTGTCGCCTAATACTCTCCGTTAGATTTTGTGATTCAAGTAACTCGATGACTATTTCGAATAGGTTGTTACTAGTAAATGCTTTATCTCGTTTATTCATTTTGTTGATCATACCCTTAAGATGATCGCGAATAATTAGCTCAGATTTAGCGGGGTAATCAAAAACATAAAACCCAATTTCGTTTGCTAAGCCTTGGTTATTAAGAAAGTCAGCACTTTCTATTCGTAGCCTGATTTGATCTAATCTTGCACTTAATTTTTCTGACTACATAAAAGCTAAACCTCCATTGCCGCTAAGATATCACCACGGTTCATTTGAGTAAGTAATAAGCTAGTTTCTGGTAATAAACATACAGTTTGAAGTTCTTTATTACGCGTTGATTTAAGACACCCTGCATCAGTTAATACTTTGAAGGCGACTTGTGATATTTTATCGGTGGATGATTTCTTAATTTTTCAAGAGCTGGAAATAAGCGACAACGCTCTTCCCAAAAAACTTGCCAATCGGTGCTATCAATATTTTTACGAAACATACGTTTAGCATCGACAAAAACACTACTCATAAAATCGGCAAGTATTGTTGAGTTAATTAGGGTAGCTGCAAACATCAACTGGGTTTAAAGTACGGAACTGCCAAAAGCTAATTGTTCGATGTAATCGTTACTTAAATCAGTTAAGCGTTTTTGGATAGTTGACGCATTACGTTTCGCGGAGGCATCTGATCGTTTTTGCAGTATGTTTTTATTGACTATAGCCTCATTCCATTCTTCTTTAGATGGCTTTTTTAGCAGTAATTCTGTGACTATTTGGCTCTCTCTAATCATTAGGCTGCCACCAATCAGATCCCCTAAATATAATTTGCTGGTTAAATTGCTACGCTTCATTTTTTATATTACCTTGTTGTTTATTTCATCCTTAAAATGTTCAACAGAAACTTCAACCTTGCATTAAAATTACAAACCTAGTTAATTAATATTGCCGTAATTGCGGTTATAGGCATTTATATCTTCCCCTTTTAGATCAGGTCATTTAATTGATATCGCATGAGTCTAGCTGTAAACAAATACAAGATTAGATAATTTATTATTCAACTTAAAGCTTAAATCGTGAGAGTTCTGCTCAGATCATAGTTTTAAAGAAGGATCGGGTTGTGAATACCTACAAAATTTTGATTTAAGTTCAAAATAGAGTTTTCAGTTTTTTATGAATCAATAGCTTACAGGCTGATAAACTTGCAGAAATAGGTTAGGTTTTATCTTGGCGAAGGTTTTGGGTTGTGGCTCAACTTTATATTGTGCAAGTACTATTTTTTATCACTAAGGAGACGTTAAATATTTCACGTAAAAAGTGATTTTAATATAGCTACAGATTTGATGTATATGAAAATAAGTGATTTATCATAAATGCTCAATGAGTTGCATGGTTTGTTTTTTATCTAGATAACTAAACGAGCTACCATTTTCAGGAGCAAGTTTCTGCTGAGCAATGAAGCCCTTAATATGTCGAGATATTGTACTTTAATGAACAAGCAAAGCCTGAGCTATCATGACAATAGTCCAATTTGTCGAATGCAACAAAACGGCTTTTATACGGTCACACTGATAAACATCATTAACTTTACTGTGTCGTAATTATAAAGCGGCTTGTAATTCTGGTGTCCATTTGATATTAATTGAGGCGAGTTATACCCATGTTATTTAGAAATGCAACAGCAACAAGGCAAATGGTGTGCCATCTCGGCTTATTATGAAAACAAGTAAGCCACGCGTTACAACAATCTAAAAGAGAGTAACCTATCAATAATTAACACCTTTGCGTTAATTCTACCAAAAAATGATTAGCGTAGCTGATCGTTAATAGATGACATGTTGCGCCTTATTTCTGATCATAGCGTTCGTGCCTTTTGTTTCATTTTTGTAGCACATGAGCAAAAAAATTATACGCTTGTGTTTTTATACTTGTTCATACGCAAAATACGCCGCATCGGCAGATTTTAATACGCAAGGGCTTTGCTTACCTTTTCATACAAATCTGGTGATAAATTATCAAGCACAAGTAAACGATTAAGTTGTTCTTTTATAAGCTGTTGACGATCATCGTCTAATCGCTTGAATTGTAGCAACGGCGTAATTAAATTTGCCGCAAGCTGAGGATTTTGTTGATTTAATTTAATTAACTGATCTGTTAAAAACATATAACCACTACCATCAATTGCATGGAAATAATAGCTATTTACCTGTGTAAAGCTACCCAGTAATGAGCGCACTCGATTAGGATTGCTAAAATTAAAACTACGATGGTTAAACAGTGCCTTAATATTGTTAATAATATCAACGCTTGGACGTGTTGCTTGCAGTGCAAACCACTTGTCCATCACCAAACCATTTTCAAACCATTTGTCATCAAACTCAGACATCACTTGCATAAAGCAATCAAGATCAGCACAACTTGCAGCAGATAAAGCTGCCATGTGATCCGTCATATTATTTACCGATGCTACTTGCATAAGCACTAATTTTGTCGCAAGTGTTCTGTCCGATTTTGCGATAAAAAATAATGCCGTAGCAGCCATTGATCGCTTTGCCATATCCGCTTCACAAGGCACATATTCACCAACAACTTGATTATCTTGATATGCATCTATAAAACGAGTTTTTAATTCATCGGCTATTACTTGAAAAATAAATTTACGCGCTTGATGTAATGCCTCAACATCAACTTTATCCAAAAGTTGCATTGCCCCAAATTCGCTAATAAAAGAAAACATAATAGCAGTCAAGGCTGGATCTGCTAGTTTATTATCAAGCACATTTGCAAATGCGGGAATAAATGAACTTGGTAAACTAAATTCAACCCCTCTTTGAAAATTATCAACGTTTTTAATCAGATAAGTATTAAATAGTATTTGCGCTGCATTCCAGCGAGAAAAATCATCGCTTGCAAAAGAAATTAAATGCACTAATTGACGATCGCTGTATTTATATTTGAATTCAACAGGCGCTGAAAAATTACGAAATAAACAAGGTACGGGTTTTTCAGTAACATTATCAAAAACAAAGGTATGCTTGGTTTGTGTTAAACTTAATACTTTATTCGTTTCAGAATTACCTAAATCAAGGGCATTACCTTGAGCGTTTAATAATTCAATATCAACAGGGATATGTAATACTTTTTTGCTTTTTTGATCGCTCGTGGGTGCGTTACTTTGTGTAAAGGTCAATTGATATTTATTTGTTAGCGCATCAAAATGATCTGTCACAACAACTAGGGGTGTGCCAGATTCACTGTACCAACGCTTAAACAACGTAAAATCAAAATCATTAGCATCACTCATTGCTAACACAAAATCATCACAAGTCACTGCTTGGCCATCATGGCGCTCAATATAGAGCGCGATACCCTTTTGAAATTTAATTTCTCCTAATAATGTATGTATCATACGAATAACTTCAGCACCTTTCTCGTAGATGGTTGCCGTGTAAAAATTATTAATTTCTATATATGATGCAGGACGGACTGGATGTGACATTGGGCCGGCATCTTCGGCAAACTGATGTGTCCACAGTTTTTTTACATTATTAATACGATTAATACTGCGGCTACCTAGATCTGAACTAAATTCTTGATCTCGAAAAACGGTTAACCCCTCTTTCAAACTTAATTGAAACCAATCTCGGCAAGTAATACGATTGCCAGTCCAGTTATGAAAATACTCATGCCCAATCACTGCTTCAATGCCATGAAAATCTATATCAGTTGCAGTGTTAGCATTGGCAAGCACATATTTAGCATTAAATATATTGAGGCCTTTATTTTCCATCGCGCCCATATTAAAAAAATCAACAGCAACAATCATATAAATATCTAAATCATATTCAAGCTTAAAACGATTTTCATCCCATTTCATTGCGTGTTTAAGGGATTGCATCGCATGTGCAGTTTTATCTAAATTACCTTTATCAACAAATAACTCCAAGGCAACTTTGCGCCCGCTCTTTGTTATAAAAGTATCTTTTAAACAATCAAAAGCACCTGCGACTAAGGCAAATAAATATGCAGGTTTTGGGAAAGGATCTTCCCACAACACCCAATGACGTCCATTATCTAGATCACCGTGTGCGGTTAAATTACCATTTGATAAAAGTGATGGATAAAGCGCTTTTTCTGCTGTGATTTTAGTGCTAAAAATAGCCAATACATCCGGTCGGTCTAAATAATAGGTTATACGGCGGAAACCTTCTGATTCACATTGGCTACAAAATGCATCACCTGATTTATATAATCCTGAAAAACCAGTATTGCTAAGCGGATCAATTTGAGTATTTATCTCTAATGAAAATTGCTTGGGTAAATTATAAAGTTCAATTCCCTGATCGATCTCTTTATAGTCATTAAATGCTTTACCATCAATATAAATAGACTGTAAATTTAAATTTTCTCCGTATAATAAAAGAGAACAATCATGATTGCTATTTGAACGAACATTGCTCGTTGCTTTTACGGTTGTGCTAGAATCCGCTAATTCAAATTCTAAAGCCACTCTATCAATAAGATAGTCAGTTACTTTATAATCAGCGAGAAATATTTCTTTTGTCATTTTCAAATCCTTATTAATAAAACACGATAAAATAATACAATGACAGTAAGTTAACCACAAAGATACCTTGGTAAAATAAATTAATTGGCAAAAAATATATACCCATGTGTTGATTGTTAATAGCTAGGTCATTTAGCGAACAAAAACACAAAGAGTAATTTCTAATGAAAAAAAATATGAAACTAATAATCGTTCTAAGTAGTTTTCTATTATCACTTCCCCTTCTTGCACAATAAATTTCAGGGGTAAAAATTGCTAATAACATTACCATTGATGGTATACCGTTACAACTCAATGGTGCTGGGATCCAAAGTGAATTTTTTACAATTTATACGTTGGAAGCTTATATTTACCCGAAAAAATCAACAAAAGTTAAATCTATTTTAAATTTGTCCTTCGGTTGCCATTCGATTAAATATCACTTCAGGCATGATAACATCGACAAGAATGACTGACGCTGTGAACAAAGGTTTAAATCTCGTAACCGATAACATCACAAGTAAGATTAATCCTCAAATTAAGGTCTTTACAGCTTTTTTTAAAAGAAAATAAAAAACAGCGATCAATTTACCCTCGTAGCCAATAAGAAAAATGGCGTAGCTGTTTATAAAAACAATAAAAAACAAGGGATGATTATTGGCGAAGCATTTCGAGTGGCATTACTTAACATATGCTTAAGTAATAACCCTGTACAGCCGAGCTTAAAAAAAGAATTGTTAAATCTTTAGTCTCATTTTTTAGGGTGTAAAACCATGTAACGTAAGAGTGCAAATTCAGTATGGAAAATAGTACCAAGGTGCTAGGCATAAAATTGACCTTTGGTGATTAACTGCGTTAATCACCAAAGGACGAATTAAAAATAAAGACTTTAATTCCTAAATAGTTATTCTAAGTCGATATTTTATAACAACGCTAATTTGTGCAAGTTACCTTGCCCTTCGG
>JAGLDN010000216.1 GCA_023145575.1 Psychromonas sp. | reverse complement strand
TGAATCTATTAAACCATGTCACTACCTTGTTATAAAATTTCGACCTAGAACGACTAGCTAAGAATTAAAGTCTTAATTTTAATTCTTACAACAGATGATTAACGCAGTTAATCATCAAGATACTAATTTTATAGTTTAGGTTCCATGGTGAATTATCATTAGAAATATTTCATATATTGCAATGATATTTTTGTAGTTTCATCCTTAAATCCTCCGTTGGCGGTTGAGTAATTAAGCTCGACGGCTAAATGATCGTCACCAAACAACATGCCAGCGCCTCCAAAAGAAATGGCATAGTCTAGACCTGATGTTACGCTATTGTAAAAAGGTGAAAATGTTATAAATGGACGCCAAACGTGTGTATATTGGTTTTTGTTTTGAACGCCACTCTCTAGAATTATGCCTGCATTCCAATAGTTATCTGAAATAACTTCTATATTGCTATCAGGCAATAAGTTATCAATGACCCCACGCTCGCCTTCGGTCTTTGAATACAGCGAACCAGTTACATAAGGTGAAAATACAATATCTGGATAACCCCATATTAGCTTTTTACTATATTTAAATAGCAGGCTTGTCCCCTTGCCTAACTCAATATTATCTTGAGAACGAAAATTACTGCCTTCTATATTCATTTGAACTTGTGCCGTGTTCGTTAGCGCATAGGCGCCTTCAAGATTAATATAATCTTTTTGCCCCCCTAAATATAGGTACACGGTTTCTGTTGCATCATCTCCATAGGCAAAAGAGGTTGTTGTATTTAAGCGATCATTTATTGAATGATGCCATGCACCTTTTAAATAAACTGTCGTTTCCATTGATTTTTTTGTACCCAACATCATTTGAATATTACCTTTATCAAGTAATTTATCAAAACCTACACCCACTTTGACTGTATTATTAGGAATGTTTACTAGTCGTGTATCATCATATACACTATTGCTTGCTGTAAATAACTCTGAGTTTATTGAAAAACCACGCATATAATAAAAGTCACTTTTAAAATAATTTGCTGCCTGCCCAAGCCCTGATCCCCTAAGGTAGTATGTTTCATTAGAAATATTATTGGCAAAACGCATTGTTAATTGACGATGTTGCTCGTAATGCGTAACATTGTGTTGATTTTTGGCTAAACCTGAAAAAGCCAATTCTTGTGCAAAAGCAATCTGTTTGAGGTGTACAGCACTTTCAATACTATCGGTCGCAGACAGAGTCATAAATTGCTTATAAAGCTGTTGCTGCTGATTAGAATAATCGTCCTTTGCAAATGCAACGTAGAAATTAATCCATGCTTTTTGCTTGTAGTTATTAATCTCCTTCTTATTCTTATTCTTATTCTTCGCAAATTGACTATAATAACGAAAAGCATCTGCATCATTATTTTTTAGCGCAACTTCGAGCAATAAGTCAGTATATATTGTCTTATCAAGGTGTTTTTCTGCGCTTTTTAATTCTCGAGCGACTTTATCTGGATTTTCGTATCGTATTAATAACGGCAAGTATATCGTTAAAAATTTAGGATCATTCTGCTTGTCAATATTTGATTCAAATTGTTTCTGCAAAGACATGAAATGGGCATATTGAATTTTATCTGTTTGTCTATTTTTTCCCATTTGTTGTAAAAGCATTATTTTAAGCGCCAATTTTCCTTCAATACCAGCATGGCTGTCGAATACTTTTTGTAAATAATAAGCTGACTTATCTATGTGATGGATATTATTATATGCAACTGCCATTGCCATCCATAATTCAGGTGACCCGTGTAGTCCTTTTTCAAGCTTTGTTTCTACTTCACTCAATTCTGCCACCAACGCAGGTCCATCGTGCATGTCGATTAAGAGCCATAATTTATTTTCTGATAATAATAATAAATTGTCATCAAATAAAACGGCTTTTTTGAACGCTTTTTTTGCGTCAATTGGTCGATGAAGTGCAACAAACACCCGCGCTTTAATCATCCAAAATAAAGCGTTTTTATTAAAAATGGCCTTGTATTCAGATTTGTTATTTTGTTTTTTAATCGCAGTCATCATGTTTAATAAATCTTGGTATTTTTTTTGTTCTAATGCAAGATAGGCATAGGTATAGAATGTATACTGAGTTGGTTGCGTCTCAAATCCTTTTTTTGCATAAAACAATAATTGCTTGCTGTTGTCTTGGCTCTGGTAGAGCTTCATGGTTCGTTCAAAGTCTACAGGTCGTCCTTGCCCACTTTTTATTACATAATTTGATGCTTCAATTGAAGGGCTTATCGCTTGTTCATTCCATGCTAAATCACTCAAAAGCATATTATAGGTGATAATTTGTTGACGTGTCGCATCGTTATAAGAGGTCACATTTCTCAGTGCTTTATACGCATCTTTTGGTTTGTTTTTAATGAGGTAATACTGCGAAACAAGTTGCATTGTATTAAGATCAGTTATCTTTTTTTGTGCTATCGCTCTAATAACCTTTTTACTTGAGTAAAGTTTACCTGCTTTGATATAGGTGCTGAGTACTAAGGTAAGGATTGCATTGTCTTTTATTTTTCCTTGCTTATAAAGTAAAAATAAATAATCGGCTGCGCGTACTGGCTTACCCGCTTTATCGTAAGAGTCCATGAATGTCGATACATTTTTAGGCGACGGATCTTCCTTCACCATAAAAAACGAAACACCTGCCGCTTTCTCATACTGGTACGAATTCCGGTATAGCGTTAATGCTTTTCTGGCCGCTTGTGTATTATGACTATTAATGGCTACATAGGTTAAGTGATCGGCGGCACCCAGTGCATCTCCGCGCCACTGTTTAACCTCACTCATTTTTTTATGCCAGAATATGGAATTAGGATTTAATTTTAACGCTTTGTACACAAGCTGCTCAGCCTGTTTTAAATTACCTGAATAAGTAAAGACTTTCAATAATAGTACTAAGTCTTCATTTTTTTCTTTTGTACTTTGATCTTTTGCAAACACTGTTTGGGTCTGCAAAAAAAATAGCATTATAAATAAACACATAATTTGTGAATAGTTAGTCATTTTCATATCCAGAAACTTAAGGGTACTCTAAAGTCTGACGTAAACGTTTTGTAGCCACTCTGTGTGCATCATCTAAAGCGTTTAAAGCTAAGTATATTTTTATTATTTTACGACACATTTGGGGATCAACATAAAAATCTGCCTCATATTGCCTAGCAAATTTCAAGGCTAGTTGATCATATTTAATGGCCTTAAGGTCAGCTATTATAGATAAATAGACCGTTTTTTTGCGTTGATAGAATTGTTCTTTTTCTGTTTTGTTTTTATATGTATTGTCTGATTTATTCAGCCAGAATTTAAAGTTTATCATTCTATTTTGTACAAACAACCTGGCTTTTTCCCTTTCTCCGTGGAAGAATAAAAGCGTAACAATATTTACGTCTTGATTTTTATTTATATTAACGATGTGCGCATTACCAGATAGGTAACTTAACTTATCTAGTTTTTGTGCAAAATATATCGCGGGACCATACAAGGAAAATTGCAGTGTATTTACATACCAAAACTGTAATTCCTGCTCATTAGTAATCTCAAATGACATCACCTTTTGAACCAGTGATTCGATCATGATAATTGTTTCAATGTGCCGCTCATTTTGACGAGTTGAATAATAACGTATTTTAAGTATTAGCATTTGTAACTCAAATGCTCTACTTCTATATGATTTATTTTCATAAAATTTACCCACATTTAATATATATAATGCGCGACGTAACTCGCCTCTGTTCATCAAATTAAGTGCATGTTCTAATTGCAACGTTAGATGGTTCGGATTTACCCTTATAAAATTATTTAAATACTTTCCCGAAAGAGAATAATTAGTACTCTGAAGCCTCACGTTTTTGAGCAAAAGCTCTCTTGGGAATATTGAATATAAAATAAATAAAACCGTTAAAAAAAATAAAATGACCAACGCATAATATTTTACTGTTGATCCAATCTTTGCAGTATTAACGGCAGGAAATAACGACATTGACAACCCTCTCGTTAAACTTAAGTAATAAGCGCTTGCCTGTTCGCGTATTTTTTGTTTTTTTGTTTTTTGCTTTGGGCTTTGTGATTATTTTACAGCCTTTTTTAAGATGATAATCAAGCTCAATCGGCACATGACTTTTTAGCGTAAAGGTGGTTTTTTGCTTTGATTTTTTGTAATTTATTACTTGTGCATTACTGTCTTCTAAAAATGAATAATTTAATGTACCTTCTTGTTTAAATATTACCGTGAGATTGTTATCTTGAGTATTTAAATGTAAATACCGCGTATTATTGTGCTCATTTTGCCCAAGGACTATCAGGTTATTTGTATAATCTACACTTCCGAGGGAATCATCGGCCCTGATCGTTTTTAGATGCTTTAAACCTGTAAAGTAGTATTGATTTTTAGCTTCACTAACGTCTATTTTTGCAATTGATGCATCATAAAACTCTAGTGTTTTAGGAATATATTCGCTTATATAAATGGGCATTACTTTTTGTTTTAATGACCAATCATAAACATCTTTTAAAGCATTTAGGGAGGCAGTTTTGGATCCTGCATAAAAATGGTAATAAATATCCAAAGGTTGGAGTCGCCTTGGGCTTTCAGTTAATTGAAACGTTTGAATCACTTTTCTATACCCCCAAAATGGTCCTGTCCAATCGTTGGTAAATATATTTTCATTTCCAGCCCCTGTATAAGTTTGAATATATTCCCCATGTTTAATGCCGTAGGGCGAAACTAATGAAAGCCAAGGTTTATCATTTGTTATATCGGTATCTCCTCCATTTATATTTAAGATATTATGTTTATAAACGTACGCTAGTACCTCTTCATTTGGGTCTGTATCTCCACTCCAAAAAATGAGATTAGCTTTCTTTTTCACTTTAGGTTGCAATTTACTGACATATTTTACTGAATCTAGTATGTCTTCTTTTAAAGAAAAATTATAACCTTTTATATTAAGTCTATATTTAGCTTCTAAATGGTCATTTTTTACTTTATTCCAATAAAATGGATGAGAATACGTGTGTGATGCGGCTTCAACATAAGGTAATGAAAAAATAGCTTTAGCAGTTTTTTCAAGTTTAGGAGCTAGGTCTATATACAGTCCTTTCTTACTACTGGTTTCCGATTCAACTAATGAGACTGATTGTGGTATTTTATATTTTTTAAGTATTTTTTCGTAAATTGCCTCGATACTAAACAACTTAGGATCCCATTCAACTCGGTTCATTGACCCATCGCCATCAATGTGTATAAACATTAATCTGCGTCCATTTTCAGTGGTTGGATCTAAAATGGGAATATCTTCTAATTCAAGTGTTCGCTTCAAAAATGCGAAGGGATCAATAACCCACTGTGTAGATTCTGGATCAGCAAGGTTTCTTACAACATAATCATAAAGGGCATAGCCCCCCCACGAGGTTTTTGCAATCAAGGTAGAAGACGGGTTGTTTTTTGTTGCAATTTGTAACAGCGCATTTGCTTTTTCTGGTTGGTATGCATATTTCTCTTTTGCTAATAAAACGGGCGCTTCAAAATTAAGGATAGGATCATTTATTGTGATCGTTTGCTTGGTGAATAAATTTGTCTTTGTCGGTATACGTTTAATCCCTAATACATCTAAAATTTCTGTGGGATCATCCATACCAAAACCTGACATAAACAGTAGCTTTTTATGTGCTTTTAACACTGTTTTTATCCAATCTACAAACGCATTATTATGACCTTTTAAATTACTTTCTAGCCAAACTACAACCGCTTTATAACGTGATAACTGCTCAATTGTCGGCAAACCATCTTGGATGTTTTTTATAATAGGTATATAACCCTGGTACTCTATCGGCATCGCTAATAATCGCAGGGCAATGGTAGTATTTTTTGTGTGTGTAGAATTTGTAATAATCAATATTTCTCGTGAAATAGCATTTTTACTGCTTTGACCATAAATATTTAACGCTTTATTAGTGATATATGGAATAAAATTCAACGCTTCAAGCTTCGAAATGTCCGCCTTAATTTTTTTTGTTTGACTTGTGTCGATATAATCAACAGCAATGATGTCAATGCCATATTTTTGCACACGAGAGAGTTTGTTTAACAGCCAAATACGATCCTCTTCTTTTACTTTATGATACGCCAAGTTGTCATTTGATAATCCATTAAAAACAGATTCAACAAGCATGGCATCAATATCATTATGAACGGCATCGATGATATCAAAACCCCTGTTAATGATGAGCTTGCTGTTAGGAAATGTTTTTTTAAACTTTTTGATGAATTTGATCAACGCGCGTTTATAATGATCTTTATCTTCTTTTGATTTTGCCACTAATTCGTAAGAATCTAACGTATCAAAAAAAAAGTTTTTAAAGCCATTATTAACCATTGGTTGAATGACGTTATCAATTAAAAATTGCTGGTACGCTTCATTGCTAATATCAAGTACAACTGAGCCCCAAAGCTTGTTATATCCAATTTTCCAGTTCTCATGAAGTTCTTTGAAATAATGACGGTTAGAATTTGATTCGCCAATACTCACATAAGCATAAATTTTGTCTTTGTAGGTTTTAAATCCATGAGTATAAGGTGATAAATTATCTGGATCGACAATAATATAATCATGAATACCGACAAGAGAATAAGAGATGTCATGTCCATAATAGACAATCGCACTTTTTTTTATCGCAGATCCATTTGTTGCAATTGAACATGTTGAAAATAACAATGCCAACAATGTCGTGATCGTCCTAAGGATCTTACTGAAGCATAAAGATTTCATAAGATAACCTGTCGAGTAAATTTTTTAAAATAATAATGCTTATTGAAAATACAATTAATAATGAAAGTGCAAATCCATAACCAAAAAAACTAGGCCCTAAATAAATTGATAATAAGCTAAGTGATCCATTTAGGACAAAAAAAGAAAAACTTAGCCACATTGCTTCTGATTGCCTGTCTATATAATATAAAACAGCCAACACTGACATAAAACCAAGCTGTAAATAAGCGCCCACTAATAAAACATCAAATAAACTTAAATATAATAAAGATATGTTTAAAAATTTAAAAATTAATGGTGCGTTTAAATAAATCACGATAGAAAAAATCGCTTGAATGAGAAGCGTTTCTCGAATGACATCTTTAGTAATTTTTATTATCTCAAACCGATGGCGCTCTATATTCGATAAAGTTGCTCCCTCTCGTATTGAATTAAAAAACAAATCATTTTTTTCACCATAGTCTGATTCTAAACGATAAAAGAAAATACTCATCCCAGGAATAATTGACAGGTATGCAAGGAATATGGGAACGTCATAAAAAATAGAAAAATTTACGTTGCCGATAGCATGCTGACCCGTATAAGGATGATACCAAAAAATAATTTTATCAATCCACGTCCCTAATGTATAAAAAAAAGCACTTACTCCTAGTATCCAATAAACATTTTTAGAGGTGAAGAATGAAGCGTCGACAAGCCTATCTGATGTGAAAGTTTTGATAATTAACATCAATAAACAGATTAATAAAAAACTATTACCTAACAAAAATATTATTATCAACTCATCGAGTGTGGGCACAAAATAATAAGTAAATAGGACAATAAAGCCATATGCTATAACATAAGCAAACATCACACTGAGGAAGTGATCTGCACTTATCGCTAATATATGTGCGAGCCAAATAGCACATAAAACGCAAAATAACATGATAACAGAGTAAACAAAAGTAACATTGGAATGTGGGTATAAATGATTAAAAAAAACTAGGCCAAAGGTAAATGAAACCACCAAAAACATAAGAAAAACCGTAAAAAAAACTGGTAGCACATGATCATCTTTGCCTAGAAAATTTAAATCGGAAATATAGCGTGTAAATGGCAATAAAAAAGGACTAGTTGCAATCAAGCTAAACGCTAAGGTCGTTGCATAAACAACCAACCCCTCAAGTGTGCTGAGACTTCCGTGAATAAAGGCGCTGATAAATCCTACTAATAAGATGGCAACAATTGAAGTAACCCAAGCACCTGAACTAAGAATGCCTGCGTATCCATATATTTTAAAAATAGAAGAGAGACGATCATCTTTTAATGTTTTATTTAACTTAAAACCAATACCAGCCATTATAAACTCTCTTTTTTGTTTATTGCATCTACATATAATTGCCTATATTTAGCTAAAAATAACGTTTTATTATAATATTTTTTTACCCGAGCTAATCCTGCTGCTTGTGCGCTTGCCCATAGCTTTTTATCAGTCAAATATTGTACATAGCTTTTACCTATCTCATTAGCATTAGCAATAGAAAATACTTTTCCTGCACATCCAAATTTAACATCCTCATCGTCAATTCCCCCTTGAATAAGCTCTCGACAACTTCCTACATCCGTTGCGATACAAGGAATACCCGCCGCAAAACTTTCAAGAATAACCAATGGCATACCCTCGCTGATAGATGTTAAAGTAGTTAAACCTAACTGAGGTAAAATTTCATGAATATTTTGAAAGCCTAAGAACTTAATATTATTTTCAAGCTTCAAAACCTTAACCATACTTTTACACTCAAGAACATACTTTTCATCTTCATCTAACGGACCAATTAACCAACCTTGCACCTCTGGCAGTTTAGTTGTAGCGACACGAATAGCACGAATAAAAGTGTGAATATCTTTAATAGAAACAATACGCCCAATCAAACCAATAATTGGTGGTATCTTATCTGCTCTCTTTTCGATAAGCTTGCCATAAAAGTCAATATCTATGCCATTTGCAATCACTTCTGATTTGTACGCGGGGGCGCCCAGTGTTATTTGAATATCTCTTGCCGCATTAAATAAAGACAATACCTTACTTGCCTTACAATAACTTATCTCACCAATTTTTTGAAAAAAACCCACCCATAAATTTTTCAAATAGTCATCTTGATCAGGTCTTGAAAAAATCGCTGGGCGATCTATTTCTAACCATTTCGCGGTCATCATATCAATCTTACGCTCTCGTGTATAAATACCATGCTCAGTCAATAAAAAAGGCACATTATATACTTGTGATATTGTTGCTGATAAATAACCTGCATATCCTGTTGATGGACTGTGCACGACCTTCATAATGGGTAATTTTTTTAAAATATTATCGAGGAGCCAAATCGGCTGATGCATATTACGAATTGACCAAAAATATTCCTGAAAAGGCACTGTATTTGCATTTTGATAATATTTTTTTTTAATAAACTCCCACGATAACTCACCGAACATAAAATCTTCATATGGCATACTTTCTTGTAAAAAATTTCCTTCGAAAATAGCATCATAATTAATTTTTTTATTACTTGTACCTTGCTGAAACGACTCATGTAGATCATCAATAACCTGCATGGCATAAGGGCAGCCTTTTCGCTTTTTCGGATTAAGATTAACCTGATCAAAAAGATAGTGACATTCAATATGTACTAAATTTTCAGGTAAATCATAAAGAATTTCAGAATAATTTTTGCTTTGTGAGCCAATAAAAACCAAACCGAAAGTAAAATTATTTAAACCTATAATTAATTGATAGATCCATGACGATACCCCGCCGCGAATAAAAGGGTATGTACCTTCCCCAATCAGCATTATATCAACTTGTTCACTCTTTCTAATATATTTAGGTTTCGTCATTATTTAATCCACTGTTTTATGATTGGATACATTTTTTCATTAATGAGTAGCCCTTTTGCATTAGCAAACAGTGTCGAAACCGCCTCATAATTTCCTTGAATATAATGAATTTCAGCAAGATATGGAATGATAAAATCTGGGTTACTGCCTTTTTCAATAGCAATAGTAAAATGCTGTTGTGCCGGTTCAAACTCACCTTTGTAATAAAAAATTTTACCAAGCAATGAGAATAAGGTATGTAACAACATGGGGCTTTCGCCTGTTTTATTTGTTAATTCAAGTGATTTTTGTGCGTAGAAATACGATTGATCAACACTAAATTCTTCTAATTTATCGCTTCTCAAATCAAAATAAATCATATCCCAATAAAGAAAGGCAAGTGACTTTGCCGTTGCTGCTTTTTGTGTATCAGACTGACGAACATCATTAAATTCTGTTAAATCTTTAAATATTTGAGTATTGATATCTTTCTCAAAATCATCCAAAATAGAGAAACTAAAGAGGCGAATTTCATCGTCCTGAGAAATCATCGACTGTTGCAGAAACGTGATGCTTTCTCTACTTTTTCGCCTAGAAATTGCCAATAATGCCTGTATGCGTAATTTATGAGAGATTGCATTATTATTTACATACGACGTTAAACCACCTTCACCACAAAAACGGTTCACCTTGGGGTACTCCTCTTCTAGATGAGTCGCACCAATAAATTTTACATTTTTTAATGATTTTTTATATTTTATAAAATACAAAGCAGCAACAAGTAAGACAGAAAAAATATAACCAATGCCAATAAAAATAAAATTGAACAAGGCAATCACCATAAAGGCGATTGTAAATTTAATTTTGTACCGTAGTTGCAAAATAAACACCGCGATAATTGCAATAACGATACTAAATAGAACATGAAAATAAAACAATATAGAAAAAGTTCGCATTACCTGTATTACAGGTATGCCAGAGAAGTCTAGGAGCATTGATCACTCTGTCGTTTTTTATTGTGTGGTGCAATATCAATTAAATTAGCAAACTCATTAGCTAATTCAAGATCACACACATTGAACATTGAAAATATTAAACGTGGATCTTGCTCCTCAATGTTGACCATTTTTAGCAAGCGACAGAAAAATCCATAGGCAGAGGATTGTTCTGAAAAGGGAAACATTAAACTTATCACAGTAATTTCTTCTTCAATTAAATGCGATGTAACTAAATCTAGTACACGTAGGCGTTTTTTTGCATAACCTAATAAAAGGTGAGCGAGTAACTTATCTGTTACTTTTAATATTAACAGGGTACTGTTCACATCAAAATCAGTTTTTATATTATATAAGGTCAAAAGCTCATAATAAAAATTAGTATCAAGATCTTTTCTTCTAAGTAATAAAGATTGATTTTCAAATACTTTTGAAAGTGGGTTTTCTATTTTTTTAAGTTCCTTGGAAATACTAAGGTAAACACTTTTCAACTTAATTGATTCTAAAATAAAATAATTAAGCAACACTGTGATCATACTCATTGAGTCACGATTAAAAGACAAAAATGGCATTGATTTTATTAAAAGAATAGCTTTTACCTCTTTCTTATACAATGCAGGTATCGCCGCAATATAATCAGTTTGATCGTTTTTAAATGAACTCACATAAACCGATTTCTTATCTTCCATCGCTTTGATTAACATCAAATCCTTGATCACTATTTCTGTAGAGAATGTTGTATCGTCAACATTATAGAGTTTGTTTTTGTGAAGAAAAAATAATTCTGCTTCATTGACAAAAAAAGAGCTTGATAACATTTTTAAAAACTGATGAACATGATCGCCTTTTTCGTTAAAACTTTTTTTTATATCTACAATATTTGTGCGTAAACTCATTGGTTTAAAAATGTAATTTTTTTCTATTTGATCATGTGAAATTTTTAACGTGTAAAAGGCATTAGATAATTCATCAAGTTTATAAACTTTATATGCCAACATGCTTTTATTTTGCAGTAGTTTTCTTGCCCAAATATAGTGAAATTGCCCAAGGACTAACAATAATATGGTCAATTCCAAGTAAACTTTAATCGGAAATTCAACATAACCGATTTTAAATACCAACATTAAAATAAAAATAATTAGCAAGGCATTGCTAAATCCATAAAACAAAACAAGTATCGTTAAAAGGATAATCAGGTAGAAAGGATAATATGTAATGAGTAACGGATCGCTAGGCGCAATCAAAAATCCAATAAATGTATAGACCAATAAAGCTATAATGGTTTCTAAATATGAAAAATTAGAAACAGGAATCGTTATTCTTTTTGAAAAAAAAAGCTTCATATTAACCTTTCGGCCCTTTACGTAACATCTCTTCAAGCATTAACTGTGCCGTTTTTCCAACAGTTCCATTCCCCCAGTTATTAGATGATGCCACAGAATTCCAGACAACCTTCTGTGTAACAACATCGATTAATTTTAGTTGCAAACTGACTGCCGGCTCACCATCAATACCTGTTTTATAGCGCCATTCTGTTACACCTCCATTAAGCAAAAAACGAGAACCATTTTTTTTTGCTATCTTTAATTGCTGTGCTATATGACTGTCATGTTTTTTAAAATCAGTAACTACCTGATAACCACGTTCAATCAAAATACCCTCAATTAAATTTGCTGCACGTGCACCTGCTTGATGACTCGTTGTATAGTTATCCAATAAAAACAGCGTTACAGAGTTTTGCGGATCAGGTGGTGGCATTATCGAACTTGACGTAATATGATTACTCGTACAACTTGTTAACCCCATAATTAAACAGAGTAATAAAAAATATTGTCCTTTTGTTGTTTTCCCTTTCATTAATACTGCCCCCTCAAAATAAATTTTAGTTATCTGCCCATGTGCCGATCAAGATAAAAGTCAGCAAGGAAAATTGTGTCAAGGTACTCGGCATAAAATTAAAGCCGAGTCGTTCTAAGTCGAAATTTTATAACCTTGTTGATTGGTACGAGTAGCCGCTCCCTGTAACGCGAGAACTTAAAAGCCTGCCTTGCGTCTTAGCTCTGATCATCGAGTTAGTGCCTGATGCTAACCAAAATATATTGCCAGGGATAAGCTTCAGACTAAATGAAGATACAATATTTTTTAAAGGTTATTCTGTTTGCAACAATAAAAATATTGGGACTGTTGGTACTATTAGGGCTATTAATGTCTATTGAAATTAATATTCACACGACGTTTTATTAGATGTGATTTTTCAAAATAAAATCAATGCGTTAAAAGATTTTAAATGGGAATGATAATAATTTATTTTAATTAATTCTTAGTTTAAACATCAAATAATGTCATATCTTTTATACTTGACTTGTTTTTAAATTTAACTCTAGCTGAATCTACAGATGATTTATACCATTTTCTTGTTTAGTTGTTCAAATTAAAGTCTATCTCACGCTTTTATCCCCATGCGACTACCCCCTGTGTCTAAAGTGGTTCAATTATTTTGGACGGTTTGATAGCCTCTCAATTAATTAAATAGGAATACACTGACTGATAAAATACGTAAATAGCGAGCCCCATTCACTCCAGATTAAAAGTTGGAATATGCCAAATTAATGATCGAAGATGGCTATACTAGCAAACAGATAATGGATCTCTCTGGTGTGGGATCAGCTGCGGTTAACCGTTGGAAAATCATAATTAATCAGAGCAAGAAGGTAAAATAGATAAAAATAAAACCGCATTAGATCTACTATTTAATAAGAATTCATGAATTAGAATTTCAACTAAAAGAAGCCAATGAGGATAATGACATATTAAAAAAGGCAACTACCTTTTTCATTCGTGACAATCGAGCCTTGCGGTTAAAGTGGTTTAATATACAATATAGGCTTTTTTTAACTAATTACTAATCAGGCGCATAGGCAGAGACTCAGTTTTTTAAATAATGAGAAGGAACGTTTCCTACTAATAATAGTGTTAGACTTACGAGGCTCAAGGAAGAATTATGAGTAATATTCAAAATATTGATGTGAGTTTACAAGAAATTGTAAAAAACATATCAAACAACACATATCTCATTCCTAAATTTCAGCGTGATTTTGTTTGGAAAGAGCGCGACATAATAGATTTAGGCGATTCACTAATAAGGGGTTACCCAATATCCTCGCTTTTAATTATGGCTGAGAACGGTTCATTAAATGTGGGATCGAATACCTTATCAAAGGATGACGCGCCGAAAGATTATGAGCAAAAAGAAGATGATTCAAATTTGCGGTACTTTCTACTTGATGGGCAATAAAGGTTAACATCAATATCAAGATTGTTTCTGAATTTTGACACTAGTAAAGAATATTATTTTGATCTTTTGGCTATATTATGTGAGAAATATCCTAATGATAATATTGAAAATGATGCAGGGGTTAAAGAGCATCTTCTGCAATCTAAGTTGACAGATGTTTTTTGTAGAAGTTTTCCTGTAAGCAAAGACAAAAGCGAAAAAGCAACACGTCAAAATAATAGGTTTATTTCAGGGAAGAGTATAATTGAAAACCGCTCTGGATCGGTTGTATCAAAATTCTTACATCATTTTACTGATGCAGATGAAGCCTCAATGGATGGGTATGTTTACCACCTAAATGCCATTTTTGGCGCTGTCGGAGGGTATGCTGTACCAGCAAACAGTTATTGTTAAAGACTCTGAGCTAGGAATTGTCATTAGAGTTTTCGAGATAGTAAATTCAACAGGTAAAAAACTCACACTTTTTGATCTAATAAACGCAAAATCTTTTCAAGTAAATGATGATATCTATAGCGTAGGTCTATCTGATTATCTTAATAACCAAATAGAACAGTCTTTAGTATGTAGTCAGCATCTTTCTAGGGGAGTTAATAACTTTCTTAAATTCGATGAGGGTAGTAAAACATATGAAAAACTCGATAAAATAATTAGAATACTTGAAATTTCCAGCCTCCTTAAATCAGGTGTTTCGCCAAGTATATTTCAATCAACAATGTTAGGAAAAGATCCTCTTTTTTGGTTTGAAGAATGGAACCAATTCGGAAGTTTGCTGTTAAAAATAATGAGCTGGATGGAAAATGAAGGTTGAATTGATATTGGTCAAATTACTTTTTTAGAATACGCATCAGCAATTTTTCTTGCTAACCCCAAGTCATTTTAATGTTCAATATTTATACAAGAAGTTAAAAAATATGCGTTATATCTATCGTTATCAGGAACTGGTTTTAGTAAATCTAACCTTGAAACGGTCGAAAGAATTCATAACATTTCAAAACAAATAACTGAATCCCACGACTCTGGTCAGTATAATTTTGATAGTCCCAGTAGTTCACCAGGTTTAACAGGTGATCAGTTATTTGAAATAACAACATCAAGTGCGAAATTTAAATCTATTTTAAACATACTTTATATCGATAAAATAAATGGGCTCTGTACTGTAGATATAGCTGGAAATAAACTTGATAACTCTTGCACTAAAGAACAGGATCGCCACCATTTCTTTCCTAAGTCAAGAGTAAATGATTACACAGCTAAGTCTGTGTTTAATTCAATCGCAAATTTTGTGATTTTAGATAACGATACAAATCGATTCAATATAAAAGATAAGACACTGACGTGGTCAACTAAATTCA
>JAGLDN010000215.1 GCA_023145575.1 Psychromonas sp. | reverse complement strand
TTCATCTCATTACTTTAACAGTTTTTAATCTAAAATTTTAGCTTGTTGCGTAACATCAGTTAGTAACTTGAACTCAAGTATTGTTAACTCCGTAATGGTTTTCAGCGCACCAATGTCAGCTTAGAAACTAACGAAAAAAATCTTTGCTAAATTGATTGTTTGGACTATAAATGGTATTTTGATTTAATATATCAAATAGCTATTAATTACTTGTTGCACATTTGCCATGTAGGAATAGGAACACTGATATTTTAGCGGCCCTGATGACATGCTTATGGTAAACTTGACTAAGTGCACTGCGGGCAAAATAATGACAATACTTATCATTTATTATTGACTGCACTCGCTGCATAACAAGTTGGTGCATCTACGTTGGCTTAATTGCTGTTAACATTCACAAGATTACCGATGAAATTACCGCGTTATAGTGTTATTTTTAAACCACTACTAAATCAAGGAACCTCTATGGGACCAATTTTTCCAACAATAACATTAACCGAGCCAAATGGACAAACAATAATACTCCACCTTAATCATATACCTTTTTTCTGGAGGGACACGATTAGAATGACAAATAGAACGACACATAGAGCAATCACAAGTAAAGGACGTGTGGTATATGTTTGGAAACCACATCCAAAAGATTTACCAGATGAACGCTTCATTTGCCACGGTCATTCCCTTGGTACTTACTACCAGTACGGATATTCAGTATGCTCTGGCTGGAATGCTTTAAAAGCCCTTGAGGATGATTATATCGAAATTGGTGCCGAGCAATCACTAACGGACGCAATAAAACAGGTTGCATGTGGCGACATAGTTTCTTTTAGTGACCGGTTAGGAAAAGTTGAACACTCTGCATTAGTTGTCAGTTATCCTGAGCAGATCCAAGGCCTGACTACAGATAATTTCATGAGACAAATACTAATTTGGTCCAAAAATGGTACATTTGCAATAACGATACACCAGCTTATGTCTACTTGGCGACTATATTCTTCTTCAAAAATGAAATGTGAAAAAATAAGATTTTGGCGACCCCAAGTCCATGCTTGAGGCAAACTTGGTTAAATGTTCGGCAGGAAAACTAATGATCAAATTGTTTCAGTCAACAATCCTGCCCTATTGACATAAGAAGTTGACTATAGCCATGTGACGCAAAAATGCAAATTTTAATGTTTGGAAATTTCATTGAACCTACTTGTTAAAGCAGTTCCAATTTTGAAGAATGTATTATCAAAGAAACCATCAATACTCTATCGAAATTCTTTGGCTGTTGCGAAATATTTCTTATTTCTGGCATGCTTATTCATCACCATCCACAAACGCTCAATAGGGTTTGAATTGGGGCTGTAAGGACGTAATTAATGTAATATAATACCACCGTCTTTTGCTTTCTTTACAACTGTTTTACTACGATGATATCCCACGCCATCAAGTATCAAATAGATGGGTTTATCTGCTTTATATTGCTCTTTTAACAGTTTGAAAAAATCAATAATCGAATCACCATTTACAGCCGAATACTGCTTGGTAATTGCATCTTCTATGTGGCCAAGTATGATGGCTCCTACAATGTTCAGCCTAGGGGCTGTTGATCTTTCACATTGGCAACCAAATCATTG
>JAGLDN010000214.1 GCA_023145575.1 Psychromonas sp. | reverse complement strand
CGTATTTCATTACTTTATTTTTAAGTGTACCACTATTTTGTGCTAGCCCTAATGCAAGTTTTCTTAATAAGCAAACCATGGGTTGCTCTGATTTACTCGTCTTGTAGAAAAAATCCATGCTGGTTTGCATCAATAAATTAGCTGGTTTTTGTTTGCGCTGATAACGTACTAGAATTTGTTCAATTGATAGCGGACTGCATTGTTGTAATAATTCAACTAAATATGTTGCATCTTTAAATCCGAGATTAACGCCCTGCCCTGCAAGTGGATTTATCGTATGCGCAGCATCACCAATCAACACACAGCGACCTTTAAAATAATCATGCGCATGGAGACGCGTCAGCGGAAAGCCACCTTTATTCACAACTTCAAACTTAAATGGTAACGCGGGAAATTCATTTAGAATAGAATCTTTTAATTGCACATTTGAAAGACTTAGCAACTGTTTAATTTTGTGTGGACTCTGATACCAAACTAAACTTGCATTATTTTCGGCTAATGGTAAAAAAGCGCAAGGGCCTGAGACCCTAAACTCTTGCCAAGTTATATTTTGTTGTGGCGCATCTGTTTTTATATTAATAAGCATGCAATGGTGCCGATAATCCCACGCTGTAACACCAATGGATAAAAGTTGACGGATTGAAGAATTAGCACCATCACTTGCAATTAATAGATCAGCCGTGAGTCTTGATTTATCATCAAGGGTTACCGTGACACTATTTAATCCATTTTCAATCAATGTCACCTCCCTATTTTGATAAACGTGTACATTTTTAAGTTTTAATAATGCTTGCCATAACACACCTTTGATCCAGCGGTTTTCAACAATATAGCCAAGCGCATCTATGCCTAATGCTTGGCTATCAAAGACTAACTTAGCACTTCCCTGCTCCCATGTTTGTAATCTTTGGTATAAACAAACTTTATTATCAGGGATATCGCGCCAGACGTTGACTTGTTCGAGAATTTTTTTACTTTGTACACTAAACGCTGACACACGCAGATCAAAGGGAGAATCTACATCTGGAATAATTGGCGACACTTTTTCAATTAAATGGATAGCTTCGCCTTGCTTTGCGAGCAATAAGGCGGTTAACGCACCAATCATGCCTCCGCCAACAATAATAATCTTTTTATTCACAACAAATAACATCCTTTTACCGTTTAATAAGTCGAACTTTAACACTTTTAAAAGAAAGTGTATGCAACAAGCTTAATTACACGTAAAATGTCTCATCTTTTTAATATTTTCACAATTAAGAACAGTAAAATATGAATTTAAAATTACACGTTAAAACTTGGGGATGTCAGATGAATGAATACGACTCATCAAAAATGGCCGATCTTCTTAATTCAACAAACGGCTATATTAGCGTTGATAATGCACAAGATGCAGATGTAATTTTGTTAAATACATGTTCTATTCGAGAAAAAGCGCAAGAAAAAGTATTTCATCAATTAGGTCGTTGGAAGGAACTAAAAGAAATAAATCCCAACCTTATTATTGGTGTCGGAGGTTGCGTTGCCTCTCAAGAAGGTGAAAGTATTCGTAAACGAGCACCTTATGTCGATATTGTTTTTGGCCCTCAAACATTACACCGATTACCCGAAATGATTGATAGCGTGAAAAAAAAACGGGGCAGGATCATTGACATTAGTTTTCCTGAAATGGAGAAGTTTGATTCGTTACCCGAACCAAAAGCTGAAGGGCCTAGCGCTTTTGTCTCTATCATGGAAGGTTGCTCAAAATACTGTAGTTTTTGTGTTGTACCTTACACGCGTGGTGAAGAATTTAGCCGACCGCTTGATGATATTATCTTAGAAATTGTGCAACTAGCAGAGCAAGGAGTTCGCGAAATTAATTTACTCGGTCAAAATGTAAATTCCTATTTAGGACAAACGCATGACGAAAATACAATAACATTTGCTGAATTATTACGTTATGTTGCGGCAATTGATGGTATTGATAGATTGCGCTATACAACCAGCAATCCAATTGATTTTGATAATGAAATTATTAACGTGTATCTCGATACGCCAGAGTTGGTTGATTTTTTACATTTGCCTGTTCAATCAGGCTCAGATCGAATTTTAAAAGCAATGAAGCGCGGCAATACCGTTGCCCAATACATTGAAAAAATTAGAGCCTTGAAAATCGTGCGCCCTTTACTGACCGTGAGTTCTGATTTCATCGTTGGTTTTCCAAATGAAACTGACCAGGATTTCCAAGATACGATGGATCTTATTGATGAAATTGGATTTGATACCAGTTATAGTTTTATTTATAGTCAACGTCCTGGTACCCCAGCGGCAGAAATGCCCGATAACGTTTCCTTAGAAACCAAAAAAAAACGACTCTCTGTTTTACAAGATCGTATCACACAAAATGCACAACAAATTGGTCGGCGTATGCTAGGTAGTGTTCAACGCATTTTAGTTGAAGGCCTTTCTCGTAAAAATATCATGGAACTGTGTGGGCGCACCCAAAACAATCGCATTGTAAATTTTGAGGGCGACCATCGATCTATTGGTAAGTTTGTTGATGTTGAAATTACACAAGTACAGCCCCATTCAATGAGGGGACGCTTTATTCGTGGTGAAGATCAAATGAATTTACCTGTATCTATTCACACACGTCATATACAAAATAAAAATAAAGCCGATTTAGTCGAAAAAACATTCACTTTGAGCGTATAACTGATGGCTATACAAATAAGCACAGTGCATTTAGATTTACTACCAGAAAGTCTAGAACGTTTAGCCATTTTATGCGGCAGTTTTGATGATAACATCAAGCAAATAGAGCGACGTTTAGCCGTACAAGTCAGTTACAAAGACAGCCACTTTAGCATCATTGGCGAACACAGATACGCACAAGCATGTCGCGATCTCTTAAAAGATCTGTATCTTGAAACAATAACAATTAAAGGTAAATCACCTAAATTAACAAAGACTGATGTACACCTTGCATTACAAAATCTTATGACTGATCACCGCCTATTGGCAGTACATTTAGCTGAAAATAAAAGTGACATACAAAGCCTTACGATTAAAACGAAACGTGGTGTTATCAAGCCTAGGGGAGTAAATCAAACCCAATATGTAAGCAATATTTTACGCAATGATATTAGTTTTGGTGTCGGCCCTGCAGGAACAGGTAAAACCTATTTAGCCGTTGCTTGTGCCGTAGAAGCACTAGAGCGCCAAGAAGTCAGACGTATATTATTAACCCGTCCTGCGGTTGAGGCTGGGGAAAAATTAGGATTTTTACCAGGCGATCTATCACAAAAGGTCAATCCTTATCTTCGTCCTTTATACGATGCACTTTTTGAAATGCTCGGCTTTGAAAAAACAGAAAAACTAATTGATAAAAATATCATCGAAATTGCCCCCCTTGCTTATATGCGTGGTAGAACATTAAACGATGCATTTATAATTTTAGATGAAAGTCAAAATACAAGCGTTGAACAAATGAAAATGTTTTTAACCCGAATTGGTTTTAATTCAACAGCGGTTATCACAGGTGATATCACTCAAATCGATTTACCTCGCCATCAAAAATCAGGTCTACGCCATGTGATTGATGTTTTAAAGGGGGTTGAAGAGATAAGCTTTAACTTTTTTACAGCAGAAGATGTTGTGCGCCACCCCGTGGTCGCATGCATTATAAAAGCTTATGAAGCATTTGAACAAAAAGAGCTTGAAAAATAATATGCATCTATACGTTGATTTACAAATAGCAACAACTAACGATGCCAACATACCCGATATTGATAAAATGAACACTTGGGTAAAGAGATCACTTGATGCGGCACCACACTTTTGTAAAGATGAAGCCGAACTCACTATCCGTATTGTTGATGAAAACGAAAGTAATGCTTTAAATTTAAAGTTTCGTCAAACAGATAAACCAACCAATGTGTTGTCTTTTCCATTTAAAAATCCACCTGGATTTTCATTGCCTTTATTAGGCGATCTGGTGATCTGCCAAAACATTATTGAAGCTCAAGCCATCGAACAACACAAAACAGTACAAGCACATTGGGCACATATGGTTATTCATGGCACACTTCATTTATTGGGCTATGATCACATTAAAAGTAATGACGCACTTGAAATGGAAGCGCTAGAAACCAGTATTTTAGTCAAGCTTAACCTCCCTCACCCGTACACTAAACAATAGAGTAAATCAATGTTAAACAATTACAATCAAACCGCTACTAATATGCCAAAAAATCGAGGTTAACAATGAAAATAAGTAACTTCTTTAACAAACAACCTAAAACACTTAGTGAATTACTTGAAGTAACGTTTCAAGCTAAACAAAATACAATCATTAATAAAAAAACCTACGATATGATAAAAGGCGTGCTGGATATTTCAGTACTTCGAGTGCGCGATATTATGATCCCACGTTCGCAAATGGTGACAATTAGCTTAGATCAATCAATCAATGACTTTTTATGTCTACTGATTGACTCTGCACATTCTCGTTTTCCTGTTATTACTGAAGATAAAGATCATATCATAGGTTTATTACTTGCCAAAGATCTGATCAAGTTTGGCTTTAAAGTAAAAACAGATACCTTTGAGATTAAAAATATTTTAAGACCCGCTGTCGTTGTACCTGAAAGTAAACGTGTTTCAACGTTACTCAAAGAGTTTCGTAGTAACCGCTACCACATGGCGATTGTTATTGATGAATATGGTGGTGTCTCGGGACTTATCACCATCGAAGATATTTTAGAGGTTATCGTTGGTGATATCGAAGATGAATTCGATGATGAAGAAGTCGATGACATTCGTAAAATTGGCAAGCGCACTTATGCAGTGAATGCCTTAACAACTCTTGACGATTTTAACACTTATTTTGGGACTCAATACAATATTGAAGATAAAGGTACTATCGGCGGATTATTAATTCATAAGCTTGGGCACATGCCTGTGCGTGGTGAAAGGATCACAATTGAACAATACAAATACAAAATTATTAATGCAGATAATCGCCGATTAATACAGTTACAAGTGCGTATTCCAAAAGATAAAATCCAAAGGTTAACGACGTGATAGTAAATAAAAGTAATTTCCTAGGAACTTTATATCAAAAAATATTACTTGCAATATTACTCGGGGCGCTACAAGTCTTTGCTTTTGCACCTTTTTATCAATGGTGGATCCTATACCCTTCTTTTGTTGGACTATTTTTACTGTTAAAAACGCTGCATAAAACAAATAAACATTTTTTCATTCTTATTTTTGCATTTAATCTTGCCATGTTCCTCGCAACTATCTACTGGGTCTATTTCAGCATGGCACTCTATGGTGGAATGCCTGTCGCAGTGAGTATTTTATTGCTAGTAATACTTTGTTCATATTTAGCAATTTTCCCAACTCTTGCACTCTGGGCGAGCACACACCTACTCAATGTATCTGATAAAATACGTTATTTGCTGGCTATCCCCGTTTTTTGGCTGGTGATGGACTGGTTTAGAGGCTATTTTCTCACTGGTTTTCCTTGGGCATATTTAGGTTATAGTCATGTAGATACACCTTTAGTTGGTTTTGCACCTGTGGTCGGTGTAGAAGGTATCACATTAAGTATCATGATAATTTGTGGTGCATTAACACTAATGATCCAAAAACAGCATATCAATCTATCACTTAGCATCATTATCAGCTTAATAATCGGTGGATATGCGTTGACAAAAGTAAATTATACTAACTTACAACCTGCGATTAATGTCGCACTTGTTCAAGGAAATATACCACAAAAGGATAAATGGTTACCTAATAACCTATACCCTTCTCTTAAACATTATGTAACATTATCTGACAAAATGTCCTCCAAAAATACACTTGATATAACAAAAAATGAGCTTGTTATTTGGCCAGAATCTGCCATTGCAGCCCTTGAAATTGATGTACAACCTTTTATGCAACAACTTAATTGGAATTTCAAAAAAGAACATAAGACTTTGATAACAGGGATCATTGAATACAACTTAAAAACTAACAAATATTACAACACAATTGTTGCCTTAGGTTATTTACCAAAGGGGCACGGATATTCATTCCAAAGCTCCAATCGTTATAACAAACATCACCTGTTACCAATTGGCGAATTTGTTCCTTTTAGCGATCTACTACGGCCGCTTGCCCCCTATTTCAACCTACCCATGTCTAGTTTTACGCCAGGCAATTTAATACAGGCGAACCTGAAAACTAAACAAGGGCTAATTGCCCCTGCAATATGCTATGAAATAGCCTTCCCTAATTTGCTACGTCAGAATGTTCACAAAAAGACAGGCATATTGCTGAATATTAGTAATGACGCTTGGTTCGACGCATCTATTGATGCTTCTCAACATTTGCAGATTGCTCGCATGCGCTCCATTGAGCTAGCCCGACCTTTATTACGCAGTACTAACACGGGTATAAGTGCTATTTTCGATAATAAAGGCGTTGAAATTGGTCGTATTGCATCAAATGTTACTGGTGTGTTAAGAGCAAAGGTGCGCCCCGCTTTTGGCACTACGCCTTATCAAAGAATGGGTTATATACCGCTTTATTTTTATGCTTTAATAAGTCTATTTTTACTGCTTGTCCTAAATAGAAAAGCAAACAGATGAGCAAATACAAGTTTTTAATTTATAATTCGCATAATGGCTTAACCAAGTTAAGCACCATGCGACTTCATAATGCACAGACGCTAGCTATTAATTAAATCGTTAATTTTTAATGAGATGAAATAATAAACTAATTCGCCATCCGGTATATACCCATTACCCATGCTACTTCACAGTTCAATGTCCTCTATTAGCTCTGAGGTCAGGTTAAGGAGCAACATGTTACCTATCAACGATTAGCTGTACTACTCTTTTGTCGGTATAATTAACGTAAAATGCTAATTATCAAATAGTTACTATCGTTTCGAGTCATGTAACCTTGAACGGCTTTTCGAATTAACCACGCGCAAGGCATTGAAATTAACACCAGTCAAAAAAGTTAAAGAATTTCGACGTAAACGTTGAGTAACTAGGCTTCAATTTTATGTCTCGTATTTTTTAACAATTTAAAAATCTTACTTATCATTTTTCAGGCTCAAGCTCGAGGATCAGAACAAGGCACAATATTTAGTTGATTATTGTCCACTTTTAAATTATTGTAACGCAGTCTTGATTTTCTAGCTTGTTCCTCGCAGGGTAAGGCAAATAATACCAATGCGCATTGTTATAAAATCTCTATTGTAGAATAACTATACTTCAATTTTTTGCCTAGCAACTTGGTTCTATTTCCCTTGCTGAATTTGCGCTTTTACGTTATATGGGTATAAATCGTCAGCATAAGTATCAAGTTAAATTAGTGAATATTTAAAATCAATCGTTTTCATAAGGAAATATATATAAGATGAAACATAAAAATAAATTACAAATCGGATTGCTTTTTACCAGCATGTTAATACTCATTCCCTGTAACGCAAACGTAATTAACAACGCAACGACACAAAGCTCAGCTCCACAGCAACAAGTAGACGATAAAGGGCTGACAGGTCAATGGATCGCTTCATGTCTTCCATCAAAGGAACTTCCTGGTTATCACTATATATCAGTAAATAATTTTTCCACGGATGATGCTTTTGTATACGATTCGATTGAGACTTATTTCTATCGTGATGCTACAGGCGGATCTACCTGTGAAGATAAAAGTAAGGGATTTTCTTCGATCCTAGATACCACTGTTTTTTTTAATTTTGATGAAGCTTCTAATAAAGGCTCAAATGATGAACATACCAATATTGATTTTGTTCTCGATAACGTAGCTCTCGAGGTATTTGATGACTATCATAAAGATCTCTTTAATAACGGGGGGGGGCTTGGTAACAATAACAAATATTCTGGATATGGCATAAAAGACTGGATAAT
>JAGLDN010000213.1 GCA_023145575.1 Psychromonas sp. | reverse complement strand
AACTGATATTTAAACTTTAATGGTTAGCCATTATCGAATACTGCAACGCCGTCCTCTCATTAATGAACTTCGTTAATTAATTGCCGAAGTTTAATGAAAAATATTCATTTAAACTTTATTATTTTTCGAGCTGATGATCCGCATGGCAAACATCTTCGGTGTTAGAAAGTATCAATTTAACAAGGAATATTTTTAACTTGTCGCCTAGGATCCGTTTGCCTCACAACTTTCTGAATTTTTATCTTGGATGGTAACGGGTATATGCATCGTTATTGATTTTGACAAGGGAATGACCATTCTCTTCAATCAATGCCTTGCCTCTAAGCTTTTAAATTTTGTCTGAAACCTGCATATTAAGGTTTGATAAGTATATAATGTAAAATATCGTTTATTCACGTCATTCTTTTCTGCGTTTATTATCAGGTTAACTCCGTGTGTTTTAGTCTAAGTCTACCCTCGAATATGGATCAACCTCCCCTCAACTACATTAATATGTTTATATTAAATTTATCTACGAACCTACAATACGAGCTACTATTCCATTAATAAAACACCGTCTTTTTATTGGGTGCGTTTAAGTTTTAAATCTAGAATGGTAATGTTTAGTCACGTTATTTATGTTATAAAGGTTTATATTGATATTGGTATTGGTATTGGTATTGGTATCGATATAAGTTAAACAAACGTAAAATATTAAGTAGTCAACTATGGTAATGTGTTTATTCTGATGAAAAAAACATCTTGTTACAATTAATCCAAGTCCTCTAAAAAGTGAATGCTTATGGATTTAAATAAAAGGATAAATAAGAATGGAAGTGAGTTTCTATATAGCTGACGTTACTAGAGAAAAAATGTATAGGTATTTCAATTTTAATCCAAATTGGGATGGGATGAACTACAGTTTGGAGGCTCTATTAGATGACTACCCTTGTTATGGTCGCTTTACTAACCTAGATGAGAAAATAACTGCGATGACTGTCTGTCGGGTTAGTTTTAATATCAATGCCCACTGGGAGGTGTTTTTTCATACCGTAACTGGTCCATTCATTAAAGTAGAACTCTCGATAAAATATTACAGGTTGCTTTATGGTGCTGTTTTCTGGGACTACTCGAATGGAAGCCAACAACTGTTTAAACTTAATTCACAGTGTACATTTCAACATGTATTTGAAATCTTGATTGCAGTGGCTGCCACAAAAGGTCCCTGGAACTCTTATTCTGATTTTAGGAAATATGATTGCCATGATTTCGTCATAGAAATCATGAAATGCTTTGGTTTGTCCAACTCACAACTCATCCCATATGAGGCATCTAACGAAGCCCTTAGGCGTATGGATATTAGGCGTATGGTGTATGGCGTATGGCGTATGGATCCTCTCACAAACAAAAAATGGACATGATTGCCTCAAAGTTGTAGTTAAGAAGATTAAACAATATTTTTAATCGAATTAAAACAAAGTTATTCGGGCTTTGAAAAAGTATTATCTGTGAGTTTACGATATTCATAACGACACTAATAGTATAAAACATCTTTTATCTATGCAATGCTTTTCTGCGTTTATTATCAGGTTAACTCCGCGTGTTTCAATCTACCATCGAATAACGATCAACCTCCTTCAGTACATTAATATCTGATGTTTCTCAGTAAAATAAAATGCCAGATGAAACCTCTAAATAATCGCGCTGAATAAATATAAACAAATATTTGAGCTTTATATTGATTAAATTGTAGCTTCATTTAGCGATATAACAGCAACTGGCATATCGAATCTTCTATACCCATATGACGTAAAATTGATTTGTCATGCTTTAGATCGGACATCGGAGCAAGGCGTTACAGCAGGTCTATCAACGATTATCGATGCTGATCGTTTAACCGTCGCATTAACGAAGGTATATTAATTATTTATTGGTTATTCTATTTTTGAATGTAAAAACGAAGCAGTGAGTTTTTCATAAAAAAACCGAGCTTAAGCCCCCAAAAAAGAGCGACTGATAGCATAAATAGAAAAGGGGGTAACCATTACCTCATGTTGCGCCTTATTCTGATCATCGAGTTTCTGCCTGATGTTTCATATTGAAGCCACATGGGTATATTTCAATACACAAAAACCCGCAATTGAGGCTTTGCATCACGAACTGGCATCAATTGCATAACATCAATGAATAATTGTCACTGCAATCTTTGTTGTTCTTGTTGTCACATGAGAATTACATTATTACAAGGGTAATTTTACAAGCTCTGCACAAACCAGATCTCCAAACTCAGCAGTAGAGACTAAGTTTGCTTCACCTTGTTTAGAAAGATCTAATGTAGAAAAACCATTTTCAAATACCCTTTGCATTGCAATCCATATATTTTTAGCTTCTTTTTCCATTCCAAAGCTCATCTCTAACATTAACGCCACAGAGCCGATCATTGAGTATGGGTTTGCTATACCTTGACCTGCAATATCAGGCGCGCTTCCGTGAGATGGCTCATAGTATGATTTTTCAGATCCTTTACAAGCTGAAGGCATTAGGCCTAATGAGCCTAAAATACCTCCTCCTTGATCGCTTAAAATATCTCCAAACATATTTTCCATAACCATAACATCGAACATGGTTGGCTTGAGACAAAGATAAGTCGCCGCCGCATCAACTAGTATATTAATGACTTCGACTTCAGGATAGTTTTGCTTTTCTTCTTCAACGATTTCATTCCAAAGCATACTTGATTCCAATACATTGGATTTATGAATGTTATGCATTATTTTTTTACGTTTCATTGAAACTTCAAAGGCAACTTTAATAATTTGACGAATTTGATCTTCATCGTATTCTAAAACTTCTTTTACAAAACGTTTACCATTTTTATCAACGCCCGTTTCCTTATGGCCAAAGTATAAGCCACCAACTAATTCACGGATCAACATGATATCAATACCATCTCCGATAATTGAGCCTTTTAAAGGTGAAAAATGCGATAAGCTTTTTGGTAAGTAGATTGGCCGAAAGTTAGCATATGTATTATACCTGCGGCGAAGTGGCAGTAATGCGCCTCGCTCTGGTTGCTCATCAAGCGGGATCTTTTTAGAGTCTTCGTGACTCAGACCAATCGTGCCTTTCAAAATAGTATCTGCATTATCACATACCGTTTTTGTTTCCTCTGGAAATGATTTTCCAGTTGCAAAATATGCGGTAGCGCCAAATAATGCGGTATTGAGTTCGAAGTTAATATTTTCGTTACGTTTATCAACTAATGCCATAATTTTAACGGCTTCTTTCATTACTTCAGGACCAATGCCATCTCCCGCTAATATTGCAATATTGTACGTTGTCATTTTAATTCCTTTATTTTAATTAGATATTATAACGTAAATAAAAGTACTTGATTTATGAAATTATTTACTTAATTTATGCTCTAAATAGCCAAACGCAGCGAGCATGGCGGGTTCTTGGAACTTCTTAAATCCCAAAGCAACTGCATTTGGTTTGTTTTGTGCTTTTGATAAGCCTTCTTTTAAATAAGTTAATGAAACTACAAGAATGTTAATATTAGGGATTAATTGCAAAGCAGCTTCCATTTTAAAGGTCAAAGCCCCTCCCGCGAATTTACCTTGTAAAGTGCGTTGTTTTATCACAACAGTATCTACTTTATAGTCTTTTAAAAACTGTGATACTTCAAATTGAAATTTTTTCAATGGTGCTGTATTAATAGGATCGACTAATAAAAATTTATTTCTTCGTACTGCTGGAACATCATATAAACCATTTTTTAATTCCATAACTGCGATTACCGCCTCATTTTTAATCAATTCAATACCACAAACTCTCATATTTATTCCAAAATAAGAAAAAAAATGTATTATAAGCAAATATCATCGAAATATAACCTATTTAATTTAAAAAGGAGAATTTTCTATGCAACCATTACCTCATTTATACAATGTATCCGCACATACAAGTGCAAACGGTCCTTTAAATGTTAGCAGTAAAGGATTGACAAATATTGAAGTGGCACCACCTGCTGAATTTGGAGGTCCTGGCAACATATGGTCACCTGAAACAATTTTTATGAGTGCACTGTCAAGTTGCTACTTATTGTCATTTAAAGCAGTCAGTCGAGCTTCAAAATTAGATTGGATTTCAATTAAATGTGAAAGTATCGGCACGCTTGATACTATTGATGGTAATACTCATTTTACACAAGTTGTCAATAAAGTTACACTTGAAATTAACGATCAATCATCACCAGAAAAAGCACTAACATTGCTTAAAAAAGCTGAACATATTTGCCTTATATCAAAGTCAGTTAATGCAAAAATGTTACTTGAGTCTAAAATTATTGTTCTCTAATACTCATCGTACTATACTAATATAAGTTTATACTTCTGAGACATAAAAATGTTTTGTCTGGCACAATATTGATAAGCAAAGCACAACATGGCGTAATTACCATGGCAATATAATAAAAGGGCTTGATAGGACTCGGTTTTAAGTTAATCAAGCTTTTTAGTTCGTTATTCCTCATTTTGAATACGAATATTAGTTGCTAAAGCTAAGTAAAGTCTAAGGCAATTAAAATTCTTTTGTTTTATGAACCCTACCAACAAAAAAAGTGATGAAGCGTTAATGAGTACTGAGCTCTCACCATTTTGTATTGACATTTAACCCATCTGTTAAATCAATCACCTGTGTGTCTTTTGTGCTATTCATGATTTTGCTTGTCTAATCACCATTCACTTTCCGATAATTGCAACACAAGTAAGTTATTTTAAACAGTAAAATAGAAAAGCTATTTGTTGTCAATACCTTCGCAATTATGTGGCAATTTTTTCATTGTGGATCTTACCAAGTATAGGAGCCATCAGTAACGGCTGCTCTATTTTAATTGCTTATACATTTTCTGCAAGTATTTTAAATACCACTTTAGGGTAACGAAGTACGAAATATAGAGTTTTTACATCTTAAATACTTGCATCCTTAGATCTCTTTACTATAGCCTGTGACAGGTTAACCATAAACAGTGACAAGTCAGCTGGATTTATTAATATTTCCTGCTTTATTACCATAAAATCCTCTAGCCCCCAATGCTGTTTGGATCTCTAAAATTAAATTCAATTTGAAACATTAAGCTGTAATAATCAACTAATTTATCCTAGGTTCGTTTTAAATCAGTGCATAAAGGTATGACATGGGCACATTTTCCAGTCGATTGGATTTCTTTATGAACAATGACAACATTTAAACGATCAGGGATCTTTTTATGACAAACTTCAATCGACTAAATTAATTCTCGCACCTTGCTATGTGTTTTATCGTACGTCAAATACTCTAAAGGAAGTTTTTTGTAATCAATGCGTGCACCCATATATTGCAGTTAGGATCTTTAAGTGAAATGTTATTTTTGACAGGAAAAGATAGAATAAATGTATTAGCAAGTATTGAAAACTCAGTCACGCAGTTTTTTGAAGAAACACTACAAATGGAAAGCTTTACGCTCCTGCAAGAGGCATTACAATAACAATTCAAACAAATAATAATCAAATATCGCCCAACTGCTGATCACTTAAACCCCGACACTTGAGTTATAAAATAGTACAGGTTGAGTTTTCACCAAATAGATCGTTACGCTTGTTAGGTCTTATGAGAAAATCAATTATAACGAAGGACCAAGCGTCGGCAATCTTACGGGCTTGCATTGGGTCTATTATAGCTAACATCGCGCAAGTTTCTCTAGTATATACTACTCTTCCGGCAGCGTCTTTATCTACAGTATCTATTAATACATGACTTAGCTCATGAAGAACACTTTCTGCTTTATGGTCCATAGGGTAGTTCGCCTCAAGCATGGGCGTATTAACATAAATCCGCGGATTTGCGCCTTCATATGGTGCACCACATAAATAAACTGAAGGCATTTTGTGTACGTAACACACCGTCAATGGATCAATTGGTATTAAGTTTAAATCGGTTAGGCAATGTTCTTGATGGCGCTCAGATGGTATATCATAACGCACCTCTCTAAATAGTTGAATCCCTTTGCTATTTTTTTTTTGCCCTCTTGCATCAACAAATGTTATTAATCGCTCGGAGTCATTAAAAAAATTATTAATTTTGCCTAAAGATGATGATAAATTATCATAATCTTCTTCATCCCAACCCTTTCCAAAAAAGGTTTCTAGACGATCCTTATTGTAGCCTTTAAAGGAAGAGAGTGAAGCTTCATATGCGATTTTTGTTGCCGTCTGAGCCATACACACACATGAAAATAGAATAAGTTTTTCTCTGTCGTCAAAATTACCATATTTCCCTCCAAATTTATCATAAAGAATACTTGCCACTTTGTTTTCCTAATATTAATGTGATTTACTAAATCAACGTTAATCATTTAACCATCAGTTAGAAAGTTTCGATTGAATCAGTTATCCATTCAACCTTCGACATAGAGCCTATTCATTTACAAGCCGCCTTAATTTTGCAACTTGATTGGTAACAAGTATATAAAAGACCAATATATTATTAAAAAACACATGCCAAAAAAATTAGTGTAATTAACTTTTTATGATTCATTTTGACTAAGATGACTCGAATAACTTAAGTTACTTAAATTACTTAAATTACTTA
>JAGLDN010000212.1 GCA_023145575.1 Psychromonas sp. | reverse complement strand
GTGAATTTAGTTGACCACGTCAAAAACTGTTGTTTTAAGCACTACTAAGGATATAGTAGCTAAATGTTGTATCGCTTGAAATAGTTTTTGTGGAGATCAAACATGGGTATTTTGCCATGCTATTATAACTGAACAAATAGGGCATATTAATTATAGAAATTGGTATGATATTTGACAAGTAACCTATTTTGATTGAGACGCCATGAGTATTATTTATTCGTATTTGACTATTTTTTTAAAGTATTATGGGGATAGTTAAAAACAAAATCTTTGGAGAAAATAATGTTAGAAGATTCGGTGGCCTTAAAAGAGGCGATTAATCAGACGATGCCCTTTGGTAAATATGCGGGTCGAAAGTTAATTTTCTTACCTGAGCCTTATCTTGTTTGGTTTCATGGGCAAGGCTTTCCTGAGAATAAACTTGGAAGGCAGTTAGCTTTGATGTATGAAGTGAGGTTAAATGGTTTAGAAAAAATGCTTGAGCCACTTATTTTAGTAAATTAAGGTAATACCAAGGAATCTAAATATTTGAAATGCAAAGTTCGCCACGAATTTAATGATCACTTTAAAATGCAATACAAGACATGTCAAGGATTAGCTCAGCTCATTATATGCAGGTCAAATTAATAGAAGATGATAATTAAGCATAATTCGGGTTAACAACATTTTCCACTGTTGCTATTTTCACCAATTTCATGCCTCGCGTCCGCAAATAATTTGTTGTTCTGACGTGTATTTTTAGCCAGCATTGGATATATAATTTTTCTTGCAAATTTTTTATTTATCCTTAACCTATTTCAATTATATTTATAATGAGATTGTTTACCATGGCCTACCCAATTATTCGCATTGCTACTCGGCATAGCCCACTTGCTATGTGGCAAGCTAATTTTGTAAAAGTTTTACTTTTAAAACATCATCCTGATTTAATCGTTGAATTGCTCCCGATGAAAACTAAAGGGGATAAGATCTTAGATACGCCACTTGCTAAAGTGGGTGGTAAAGGCGTGTTTGTGAAAGAGCTTGAAATTGCGATCCTCGAAAAGCGTGCTGATATTGCGGTACATTCAATAAAAGATGTGCCAGCAACATTTCCTGATGGTTTAGGCTTACAAGTTATTTGCGAACGCGCAGATCCGCGTGATGCATTTGTTTCTAATCGCTATAAAACACTTTCAGATTTGCCGCCAGGTGCAGTTGTTGGCACATCTAGCTTACGTCGTCAGTGTCAAATTCGTCATTTACGACCTGATTTGCGGATCAAAAATTTGCGGGGCAATGTTAACACGCGATTAAGTAAGCTGGATGATGGCCGATATGATGCAATTATTCTTGCGGCTGCAGGCCTGATCCGCTTAAAAATGTTTGATCGTATTAGCAGTTATATTGAGCCTGAAGTAAGCTTGCCAGCTGTAGGGCAAGGCGCTGTTGGTATTGAGTGTCGCCTTGATGATGAGCATATCATTGCATTGATCAAACCGCTAGAAGATAGAATGACGCGTATTCGAGTGACTGCTGAGCGTGCAATGAATTTAGCGTTACAGGGGGGGTGTCAGGTCCCGATTGGTAGTTTTGCTTTGTTAGATGGCGAACAGATCTTTTTACGTGGATTGGTTGGCAGCGTGGATGGAAAAACGATCATCGCCAGAGAAGTAACAGGGCTAGCAGATCAGGCAGTCGATCTTGGTTTGGCGCTTGCAAAAAAATTGCTAGATGCAGGCGCACAAGAGATCTTAGAAGGAGTTTATCGAGACAATGATGAACTCATTTGATATTGTTTTACCGCGTTTGCTTATCACGCGGTTTTCTCCACATGCTGACCGACTTTCAGTCTTATTACAATCAATGGGGATTTTTAGCATAGCTCAACCCTTGTTGAAAGTTGAAAAAACAGATGAATTTGATCTTGCCGATGCAGTGTTAAATAAAGGTTACGATCACATTGTTGCGGTGAGCATGCATGCGGTTGATTATACTGATAAAGCACTTTTTAAAATCTGGCCGATAAGTAATTATATTGCAGTTGGAAGAGCGACGCAACGCGAATTAGAGCGTGCTGTGAAACAATCAGTTGATAGTCCTCAAAAACAATTTAACAGTGAAGGTTTGCTTGATTTAGAGCAACTGCAAAACATTTCGCAAAAGCATATTCTTATATTGCGCGGCATGGGTGGGCGAGAGTTTTTAGCTGATAGTTTACGAGCGCGCGGGGCAATTGTTGACTACTATCAACCATATCAAAGAGTTGCTGTTGATAATGTGGGTACTAATTTAATTAAAAATTGCCTACAAAAACAAGTTAATGGTGTTATTATTACGAGTATTGGATTATTAAATCAACTTGTTTGTATCACAGAAGATGTTGATATGGATTGGTTGAAAAGCCTAACGATTTACACGGCAAGCAAGCGAATTACTGAGTATGCTAAAGTGCTAGGTTGGTACAAAGTAATTACTTTGGCTGGGATCTCAGATGAATCGATTATCAGCTACTTTAAAGCGATAGTGAATTCGCAAAGTAGCTATATTATTAATGAAAGGACATAATGATGGGTGATAAGACATTAGACGGCAGCTCAGAATCATCACTTAAAAAGAACCCGAAAAAAAATTCATTTATTAAAAAAGTTATTCCCAGAAAATCATCTGTTATTATATTTATTTTATTACTTCTTGTTTTTGCTTTGGGGTATGCCAGTTTTTATTTTTATATTGAAAACAAACAGGTAATGGCCAAGCAAGCAACGGACATGTCATTACTGAGTAAGCAGCTTGATAATGTTTTATTTACTCAAAGTAAAGGTAAGCAAGTATCAAGAAAAATAAACCAAAGTGTGGATGATCAGCTTAATTTACTGCATGCTGGGCTTACTAAGGTTCAAAATGATAATAAAATAAGCACCACAGAGGTGCAATCGCTTCAACGGAGTCTTGCGGCGACTTATATTCGCAAGCCAAATGATTGGATTTTATCAGAAGTTGAATATCTTGTTAAATTAGCAGGTAGAAAAATCTGGCTAGAGCATGATATCAAAACAGCGATAGCGTTACTTGCTGCGGCTGACCAACGTATTGTGGAGCTTAATGATCATAGCTTGGTTGGTGTACGTAGTGCATTATTTGAGGATATCAATATGTTAGGTTCGTTACCTAATTACCACCCTGAGACTGTTATCTTAGAATTATCTAGCCTGGAAAACCTAGTTGATGTATTAAAAACTGATAAGGTTGTGATGCCTTCTCCTCAATATAATGAAAAGACAGCTATATCACGAAAGGTTAGCGATTGGAAACAGAACCTTAAAAAATCATGGGATGCTTTCATTGGGGGTTTTATCGTTATCAACAGACACGATGAAAAAATTAAAGCCTTGTTGTTACCTGAACAAATTTGGTATTTAAAGGCGAACTTACGTGCTCAACTTGATAAGGCTGAGTTTGCAGTTTATCATGAGCAGCAAGGCATCTATGATCTGGCAATGTCAGACACACAAAGAATATTAGCTAATTATTTTGTTAATAGTGAACCTACGACAATGCATTTTCAAAAATCAATTAATCGACTAAGCAAACTTAAGGTGAAATTGAATTATCCTGAACAGCTTAAGAGCTCTGTTGTATTGAAACGGGTGATGGCATTAAGAGTTAAAACAATACTTCGTTCACCATCAAATTCACAACAAAAATAAGGCGTTTTCATTATGATTAGAGTTCTGATACTTCTTATCGTGTTGGCTATTGGACTGATTTATGGGCCGGAATTGAGTGATCATAAAGGCTACCTTTTAGTATCTCTTGATAGTCATACAACCTATGAAACAACATTGATTAACGCAGTTATAATAGTGATTTTATTTTATTTTTTACTGCTATTAGCTGAATGGATTTTGCGCAGGTTTTTTTCAATGAGTTCGTTCACTCGCAACTATTTTGATCGGCGAAACACGCGAAAAGCACAAAAAAACCGTTTGTTAGGTATGCTTGCCCTGTTTGAAGGTAATACTAAACAAGCTCACACGCTTCTTTTAAAATCAGCCAGGCGTAGTGACGCACCCGTTTTGAATTATATTGCGGCAGCAAAAGCGGCGCAGTTTGAAGGTAAATATGATCTTCGAGATGAAGATTTGCTCAAGGCAACTGAATGTGGAAAGGGCAGTTTACTCGCTGTTGGTTTAATATGGGTTGAGCTTCAATTGGATGCTAAACAGTATGAACATGCGTTACCAATATTAAGAGATTTAAATCAAAAACATCCCAATAATAGACAAGTTTCATTAAGGCTTCTTGATGTATACCGACATTTAAATGAGTGGAGAAAGTACCTTGATCTTTTAAGTGCACAAGGTAAACGTATAGGGCTAAAAGAGAATGAATTGGAAAAATTGCGCCTTGAAGGATATCGTCAATTTTTCGAACAGCTTGCATGCGAGAGTGGTGAAAAGCTGAAATTATGGTGGGATAACATTGCACCACGTTGGATGCGTAAAGAATTCAAATATCAAAAGGCATTACTTGATGCATATGCAAAGAACAATCGCGAGCGAGAAGCTGAGCAATTTCTTATTGAAAAGTTGAATAAGCAATTTTCCTTGCCGTTGCTCTCTTATATTAAAAAGTTAACGTTAATTGATTACTATCCACTGATTGGTTTGCTGGAAAACAAGCTTAAAAGCACGCCAGGAGAAGGCATAATACATCAAGCTCTCGCGTACCTTATGTTAAAAGAAAACAAAAAAGAAGCTGCGATTAGTCATTTACAAATAAGTCTTCAAACTGTACCTTCTATTGATGATTATGCATTGCTTGCAAATTTACTTGAAAATAATGGTCAGTTTAAAGAAGCGCAAACAACGTTTCGAGATGGGTTATTATTTGCTGAAGGCTGTTGATCTTTTAGATTGATAAGCGACTTTTTGTCATTGGTATGCATTGTTGCTATGGATATTACAGCTCAGCACCTAAAAATGCATGCGGGAGTAATTTATCAATTGCATGTTGTCTTGCTTCCCCTTTTTCGTCATAGCAATAGACATAGGCTTTAGCATTTGATTGTTCAGCAATAACTTGTCGGCATCCGCCACAGGGATAGACGAGTACAAGTTTGCCTTGTGGATTGCGTGCCAGTAGATGAACTTCGCTCACCTCACCTTTTTTCATTCCTTGGGTGACAGCTGTGTGAATAGCATTTCGCTCTGCACATATTGTGGTCGGATAAGCTGCTGACTCAACATTTACCCCGTTGTAAGCATGACCTTGCGTGGTAAGGACAATTGCAGATACATTAAATTTAGAGTATGGAGCGGATGATTGGTCGAGTAGTGCAACTAATTGTTTAAAAAATACTTTTTTCATTTTTAATACCTTAAAGTTATTCATTTTTCTACTTAACTTAAACTTGGGTATGTACTATCAATAACAATAAATAGCTGAGTTATTGTACTGCTTAAAATAAATTACTTGCGTTGTCAGTTTCGTAAAGGGAAAGGGCATTTATCTCAATTTACACCTTAAATTATGCTAATTTTCCTGTGTAAAATTTAGGGCATATACTGAATGTCATTGGTATAAGCACTATTAATGCAATGATATTATTGTTTTTTTGTATTTTTATAATGTTCTAGCATAAATTTGTGAGTGATCATTAAAATTTTTGAAACCCATATTTTTAAGGTAGTTTGCATGGGGTATATCCTTGGCTGTTGTTTTTAGGCTTGTGATCTTATGGGAATAGTAGTCGTGATCATTTATTTTAAAATTTCGGTATGGGACAGTAATAAAGTCTAATTTTATATCAAAGAGTCCATCTTCATCTTTATTTCCAGCAAGTATGCCAGAGATGACATTACCATGAAGTACATAAAAACAAGTATTGAGCCCTGTTACATTTTCAATAGGCGTTTGTAATTCTATTTCTTTTTGGTGATTTTCTAAAAAATGATGACAATAGGATGAATCTAGCTCTGCTTTCACTAATTTAAAAAGCTTTTTCTTGGTGAATATTTGGTAGAGATAATAAACATTAATTATTGCTATCGATAAATTGGTTAAACTAATGGGGAGAAGTCCAGTTAAGTAACCATAATAAACATAGGCTATGCAACCGATAAAGTTGTATATTCTTATTTTAACAATTGAGCGCATAGCGAGTGAAATTAATACAATAAACGAAGCGATATAGCCTACCCATTCAATCCAATTAATTCCCATAAGTTCCATTTTATTTCCTTTGCAATTGACATTTTTTGTGTTTTTTGTATTAGTGTATTGTTAATTGTGTCATGTCAATAAATATAAATAACTTATTAATCTGATTATTTAACACAGGGTAATAGCAATACGTTCGACAATTTTTATTTAAGCTAAAAATAGAGTCTTCGTTTCATATAAATCAATAGCTTACAGGTAGAAAGATTTGCCAAAATGGGTTAACTTTCATTTTGGCGAAGGTATTGAATAGTCATTCTCATTATATTGTTGGGCGTGAGATCATGATCCGTATGACAATCGTTATAAAACATTTCTTAAAAAAATTTAAAATTTAACTAGCTTAAGTTCATGTGATAATGTTGCTGTTTTATTCAGCAATCGCCGCATCGAGTGCAATTGTAATCATTTCATTAAAACCATGTTCCCTTTCATCGGGTGTGACTTTTTCACCTGAACGAATATGATCTGATACAGTTAAAATAGCCAAGGCTTTAGCGCGGTTTTGAGCAGCGATACTGTAGATGGCGGCGGCTTCCATTTCAACAGCAAGTATGCCGTACTTTTCTAATACGTCAAAGAATTTAGGCTCGGTTGTATAGAAAGTATCCGTTGTAAAAATGCCGCCTATTTTTATGTTTGTTTTACGCGCGCGCGCGACATTAACCGTTTTTTCAAGTAGACCATAATCAGCAATTGCAGAGAATTGGTGCCCTTGAAAACTAAGACGGTTACATGCAGAGTCAGTCGAGGCGCCCATGCCGATAACTATGTCCCTAATTTTAACATCACGTCTTATTGAGCCACAAGTACCAACTCGAAAAATATTTTTCACCCCGAATTGAGTGATAAGTTCATGCACGTAAATTGATGCAGAGCCAACGCCTATACCGTGAGCCATTACAGATATTTTTTTACCTTTGTAGTGACCCGTGAAACCGAGCATATTACGAACATCGGTTACTAGAATAGCGTCTTCAAGAAATTTATCTGCGATGTGTTTTGCTCGAAGTGGATCGCCTGGCATTAAAACAGTTTCAGAAAATGCGTCATAGTTTGCATTAATATGAGGGGTTGTCATAATCAATCTCCAAATTTAGTGGATATATTTATATTATCTAACTGATGTTACGCAGTTAAAATCTTCTCTTGATGCAAGGCATTGATTGAAGAGAATGGTTATTCCCTTGCCAAAATCAATGACAATGCATATAAGCCTTTAAAACTCGCCCTTTGGGGACAACTGAGTAGATCATCTTTTGCGTTGAAATACTCAAAAAGTAAATAGCAACAAAGGGTTAAAGTATTTTTTTTAACACTGCCGAAGAGAGCATTGCGCCTTGAACATGAATTACTCAGGTGTCCTGAAACGAGTATCTTCATGTGTGATGGCTATAAATGCAATTAAGCAAGTTAATACCTTTAGCGGAACGACCAACGCTATGATCAACATGCCAGTTATAAGTTCATTTTCATTCGAGAATGGTGTAGGTTGAACCGTGTCATCAAAAATCAAATCGAGATCAGCAGATTCAATTTCACGCACCTCTTTTTTTACATTTTCCATAAATCGGCCGAGACAAACTGTCTTTTGGATAAAAACGAGTAATTTGATCGTGACTAATTTCTCCATCGAGAAGATTAGATAAACCAGTTGCAGTTGTGAAGCTCAATGATGTTACAAGGTAATCAATATACAGTTCAAATATTTGTTTATGTTTATTCATAGCTACAGTTTATCAGTTTTTCATATTAAATTTTAGTTAACTATATAACATCAGTTATCTAATATAGATAGGTTTATTTAGTGAGTTTGGTTGTAAGATCATTACTGAGAAACAGTTTACATGGGTAAATATTTTATTTGAAAATTGAGGTGCCATATTTAAGTTCAGGTAAGCTATGATATTGTGCAATACTCTGTCCGATATCTGCAAAGGTCTCGCGTAAGCCAACCGAGTCCGCTTTAACGGATTTCCCGTAGAAAATAACAGGAATATGTTCGCGTGTATGATCGGTTCCTAACCATGTCGGATCGCACCCATGATCGGCAGTTAAAACGAGGAGATCTTCATCTCCCAATAGTTCAAGCATTTCAGGTAAACGTGTATCAAAATATTCAAGTGCGGCTGCATAACCAGATACATTTCTACGATGGCCAAAGTCGGCATCAAAATTTACAAAGTTGGTGAAGATGATGGTGTTGTCACTAGCTTGTTTAAGCTCGTCCAAACTTGCGTTAAATAAACCATCAATGCCGTATGCTTTTGTCGCTTTGGTAATGCCTTGTTGTGCAAAAATATCTGAAATCTTACCGATACTGACAACGTGGCCGCCAGCGACTTTCATATTATCAAGAAGCGTGGCTGAGGGTGGCGAAACAGAGTAGTCGCGTCGATTAACAGAGCGATAAAAGTTAGTGTTTTTTTTGCCCAAAAATGGACGCGCAATAACGCGGCCTATATTATACTCATCAACTAGGTCACGGGCTAGTTGGCAAAGTTTGTAAAGGCGTTCAAGTCCAAAAATTTCTTCATGGCATGCTATTTGGAATACACTGTCAGCGGAGGTATAAAAAATAGGCTTGCCCGTTTTTACATGCTCTTCGCCAAGCTCTTCTAAAATAACGGTGCCAGATGAGTGGCAGTTACCTAAATAGCCTGGTAGATCAGCACGTTTTACTAATTCATCAAGTAATGATTGTGGGAAGCTATTTTTCTTTTTAGAGAAATATCCCCAATCAAATAAAACAGGGACACCAGTGATTTCCCAATGACCACTTGATGTATCTTTGCCGGTAGAAAGTTCTTTTGCATAACCGTATGCAGCGATTGGCTCAACGTTTTCATCGCAACCTGTGGGGTAAATAGCGGAACTTTCAAAACATGCTTTGCCTATGCCTAATCTATTGAGGTTTGGAATGGTTAATGCCCCAGTCCGACCTTCTTCTGCCTTGCCTTGTGCACATGCTTTTGCAATATGCGCAAGGGTATTTGAGCCTGCATCATCAAATGTTGTACCATCATCAAGCTGGCCTTTGTAATTGATCGCATCGGGTGTTGAGCCAATACCAAATGAGTCAAGCAATAAAATAACAGTGCGTTTCATAAGTACTCTTTTTTAATCGTTAGTTTGTTTATACCCAAGTTCATTGAGTAATTCAGTGAGTAAGCTTGATGCGCCAAAACGAAAATGAGCTGTATTGATCCAGTCATCTCCCATAATGTCGCTTGCAATTTTCATGTATCTTTGTGCCGTTAGCGCATCTTTCACGCCACCTGCGACCTTAATGCCTACATTTTTGCCTGATTTTTTGATTGATTCAAGCATGAATTTTGCGGCTTCAGGTGTTGCATTTATAGGCACTTTGCCTGTTGATGTTTTAATAAAGTCAGCACCTGCATCAATACAAATTTTACTGGCTTGTTTAATCAATGCTTCACTTTTAAGTTCACCACTTTCGATAATTACTTTAAGCGTAACGTTCGCGCCACAAACAATACGGCAACCTTTGATCATTGCAGCACCGACGTCACTGTTCCCTGCAATCAGGGCTTTGTATGGGAATACAAGGTCAACTTCGTCTGCGCCATAGGCAACAGCTGCGCGAGTTTCTGCAAATGCAATGTCAAGATCATCATTCCCATGTGGAAAATTTGTGACTGTTGTAATTCTTATGCCATTAGTGCCTTGTGCATAGAGTGCATGACGAGCTACAGGGATATAACGAGGGTAGATACATATGGCAGCAGTATTGCCTACAGGCGTACCAGCTTTTCGACATAAGTCAATGATACGGCTGTCTGTATCGTCATCCATTAACGTTGTTAAATCCATTAATTGAATCGCATTGCGAGAAGATTTTTGTAAATCATTCATTTCATACTTCCAGTCTCTTTGAAGGTTTGCGCTAAAAGAAGATCGAGATCATTTGTTAATTTTTTTGATTGAAATTTTATGATACATGAATAAGGTAGAATACGCCCATTAATGTGGCGCTCATAAAGTTTGATAATGTACCCGCAAGGACGGCTTTCATGCCAAGGCGTGCAATATCAGGTCGTCGATTAGGTGCAATAACACCTAACCCACCCAATAAAATAGCAATCGATGAGAAGTTTGCAAAACCACATAATGCTATTGTGATAATAACTTGTGTATGTGCACTAAGTGTCGCTTTGGCAGAAACAAAATTTATGTAAGCATAAAATTCATTAAGGACTAATTTTTGGCCTAATAAGCTACCAGCAATATGTGCTTCATTCCAAGGAATCCCCAGTAAAAAAGCAATTGGGGAACATATATAACCTAATATTTCCTGTAGCGTTAATGAGTGAAATCCAAATAATTCACCAGTGGCACCTAAAAGATGATTTACGAGTGCAATTAAAGCGATAAATGCGATTAACATCGCACCTATATTGAGTGCTAAATGTAGGCCGTCTGCAGCGCCTATTGATGCTGCATGAATGACGTTTGTGGGTTTACACTCTTCTGGATTATTTTCTTCTTTTTTTGAAAGTTGATCTAATGTTTCGCAAGTTTTTTCTGTTTCTGGCTCTAATAATTTTGCCATTAAAAGGCCACCAGGTGCAGCCATAAATGAGGCTGCGATAAGATAATTAAGGTTTACCCCCAATTGTGCATAACCAGCTAGTACAGCCCCTGAAATGGACGCCAATCCACCCGCCATAACAGCAAAGAGTTCAGACTTAGTCATACTGTTAATGAAGGGTTTTACAACAAGTGGCGCTTCTGTCTGCCCTAAAAAGATATTGGCCGAAGCAGAAAGTGATTCGGTACGACTTGTCCCCAATATTTTTTGCAGTCCACCCCCAAAAAGTTTGATAACAATTTGCATAATACCTAGGTAGTAGAGTACGGACATGAGCGCACCAAAGAAAATAATCATAGGGAGTACTTTAAATGCGAAGATAAATCCGCTGCCCCCAAATATATGCATCATTTTAGGAGAAACTAATGCCCCGAAAACAAAGTCTATTCCTGCATCTGCACTATTAATCACCCCTTGTACTGCGGTTGAAATATCATTAAGGACAATGGAGCCACCTCTTGTTAAGGTAACTAAAGCGCCTATTGTGGCTTGTATTGCCAAAGCGCCTAAAACAGCTCGTATTTTTATTGATCCTCGGTTACTTGAAAAAATTACGCCAGTAAACATCAGAGCAAAGATACCTATAATGCCCATTAAAAGTTGCATTGTAAAATTCCTTTATACTTAAATTGTGAAAAGTGCCGTTATTAAAGGTATTAAAAAATAAAAGTTAGGTTGTTATTATCCTTCTTACTATTTAGCTTTCGTCGCTGGGTAACTTCAGCGTAGTGACAATAACGAGTTGATATAGGCCAACTAATTTAGAATTAAAGTCTTTGTTTTAATTCTACCTTTCTAGGATTAACGGATTTAATTATTTATTTTTAGCATTAAATTAAAGTTTTTCTAGAATCATTGATTCTAATTTTTCTTGGTCAGTCGCAAAATTCGAGATCCCTTCTGCTAATTTTTGAACTGCCATTGGATCTTGATTATGTGCCCATAAGAACGCTGGTTGAGTAAGTGATTTTTCTACTTCATATTTTTTACAGCTTGGTTTTAGTTTTAGTATCACTTCATCCTCGCTGTTTTGCAACAGTTGCAAAAATTCTGGACTAATGGTCAGACAATCACAACCAGCAAGCGCTAAAATTTCATCGATATTACGGAAGCTCGCGCCCATTATTCTGGTGTTGTAACCATGTGCTTTGTAGTAATTATAAATAGCCGTTACAGAAATAACGCCAGGATCGTTCTCTGCAGTAAAATCGCAGCCTTGCTCTTTTTTATACCAGTCCATTATGCGCCCGACAAAAGGAGAAATTAAAAAAACTCCCGCTTGAGCACATGCTTGTGCTTGCGCAAAAGAAAATAAAAGTGTTAAATTGCAGTTAATGTCTTCTTTTTCGAGTACTTGTGCTGCGCGGATCCCTTCCCATGTAGCCGCAATTTTTATTAAAATGCGATCAGTTGTCACGCCCACATCGTTGTACATTTTTACAAGTTGGCGTGCTTTTGTCAGGCTGCCCTTAGTATCATAAGAAAGCTTTGCATTAACCTCAGTTGAAACTCGGCCAGGTATGTAGTTTAGAATTTTTTTACCAATAAGCACAGCAAGCATGTCACATGCATCTTGCACTTGTTGATCTATAAGGCTACTTTGTGATTTAGCGTATATGATAGCTTCTGTAATAAAAGGAGTATAAGCTGGAATTTCTGCGGCTTTTAAAATTAATGATGGGTTGGTGGTTGCGTCCTGAGGTTGATATTTTTTTATTGCTTCTATATCACCAGTATCGGCAACGACAGTTGTAAATTTACGCAATTGGTCTAGTTTGTTTTCCATTTTTAGTCCTAGTTGAATCTATTTAATCTTTTTGGATCATGTGTTTTCATTTACCTGTTATCATTCTAGGTATAAGATTCAGCAATTTTGTCACAAGCTTATTCATTCTAGGATAAGTTGATCTACGTTATTATAACATCTTAAAAGCAATAAATAACCTTGAATTGTTAATAAACAACATTTTCCAATCTTGCTATATTAGCATTTAATTATCAAAAAATTCTCACGAAGGCAATTTATGCCTAGTAACTCGGCACAATTTGCCCGTGTGACGTTGCATTATACGCCGCATGGGTATAAAGCTTCGTTTTTAAACCGAAAGTCTGGCGTCCTTTTTTAAGGCTTGGGCACTCCAATTTCACTGTCTCCATTAATGACATGAAAATAGAGTTGCTCTGTGTGTTTTTTGTTTTGCAGGTCATTTTGCGAGCGCGGTATTAGATTTGATATTTTTATGGAAAACTTCAACTTTGCATCGGTTTTGATAGATCGTTTCAATTGACTGTTTATTAAGCTTGACGTCATTATTGATCAAATATAATATTCATTTACTGTCATCTTTGTTTTTAAAGATTTGTTGATGTATACCCATCACACCTGAAGATGCAGGTTTCATCGAGATTTTAAAAGCTTAGAGGCAAGGCATTTATTGAAGAGAATGGTTATTCCCTTGCCAAAATAAATAAAACCGTTAAAACTCGCCCGTTGGGGATAACTGATTAAATCATCTTTTGCGTTGCAATACTCAAAAAGTGAATAACAAGAAAGGTTTAAAGTCTTTTGTTTATCGCTACCAAAGGGAGGATCGCGCCTTAAACATGAATTACTCAGGAGTCCTCAAATGAGTATTTTCAGGTATGATGGGTATATAATAATTGCTATATCCATTGCTTATACCAAACCGCAGATCGGAGTTTCTAATCAATGCAATGAATCAATACGACGAAAACGCTCTTGTTATTTATCTTCTCTACTTTAACGGCATTAAACTGTTACTTTTTAATGCGAGAATAAAATATGTTTTCATGAACAAATCTCATGTTACAAATTGATGAAAACCAACATTTATCCAATATGTAACGCTATTTCAATTTATTTTCACATGTTTTAAGTATGAATATTAAGCCTTCATTTTAATTGGGGCTACACTTATTTCAGGTTTTTGGGTCACAACGTTTGAGTATTGAATCTCTTTTGTAATAAGCTAAAAGGCAATTGGGATCCTTGATTGTTTAGCATGATAAATACAAATTTGACGCTGTTCGTTGATAGCTTGAATGTTACGCTTTAGCATTGTTCATCGAATACATGGTTGACTTTACAACTTCAGGTAACATGGGAATATAATGCGGTTTAAATAAATTTTTATTTAAAGGTGTGTTTTTGTGATTTATTCTTGTACAATTCAATGATTAAATTTTATGACAAACTGTTATAGAAAATTCATAATAAATACGTGTGGTACTTTGTTGACGGAAATGATGTTTCCTTGCACAGCAGCGATACGGCTTATATTTAGAGGTTCACATTATGCAAAACGCTATTCACCCAGAATACAATGAAATAACGGCTACTTGTTCTTGCAAAAACGTAGTTAAAGTTGGCTCAACAGCTGGTAAAAATATAACACTTGATATTTGTGGCGCATGCCACCCATTTTATACAGGTACACAACGTGTTGTTGATACTGGCGGTCGTATTGACAAATTTAACAAGCGCTTCGGTTCACTTGGCTCTAAATAATCCGAGTACAGTGTAAATAAATTTTCAAAACGATTTTAATAATGGCGCTTGTATATGCGCCTTTTTTATGCGGATAAAATAGTTAAATTTCATTTTATAACAAATTAAAAACCTTGCATGAGACAAGCACTGTCAAACTATTATCTGAGGAACATTCAACCGCAAAATGCATAATTATCATGCCGCCAGTTCTGGTATATGTTTTATCATCGTTTCGAATGGTGTTTGGTATATATATTCAACTGGCTACTTTTCCAACTAATTTAAGTTATGCATTTGAGAATTGAATATAAGTAATTTATACCAATTACAACAAACAGATGAACTATTTTACTGCGTAATATAACTTATTTCCTCGTTGTAAGTTTCGTTCATGAATAGCCATTTACGTCAGGGTATTCATTCAATTCATTATCCATTTTTTAACTGTGTTGGAGGTTTTCTTTGCGTTTTTTTATTTTCTGTTTTCTTGTTGTGTTTTCTGTTTTTAGTGATGCAAGTTGTCCACATGTGTCGTGGGATGCAACTGTTTTTGTCAAATCTATAAATGACGGTGATACGGTGACGCTTGTTGATGGACGGCGCGTGCGTTTTATTGGCATTAACACTCCTGAAATGAACCATCGCAATTTATCTAAATCACAGCCTTATGCACGAGAAGCTAAAAAACTGCTTGAACGTTATGTAAGAAAGGGTGACAAATTGCATCTGGTTTTTGATAAGAGTAAACATGATAAATATGGGCGCATGCTTGCTTATGTATACAGTAAAACGGGGCGTAATTTAGCTTTGATGCAGCTTCAAAAAGGGCTTGCTTGGCATTGGGTTGTTGGTAAGAATGATAAATTCTGGAAATGTTTTCAAACAGCAGAGCGCCAAGCAAGACTCAGAAAAAAGGGAGTGTGGTCAAAATTTAGACCTGTTAAGGTGGCTCAGCTCAAAAAATCAACTGCAGGTTATCAATATATTAGCGGGGTAATTACACAATTAAAACGGACATCTAAAGGCATGCGGTTTGTCCTAGATAAAAAATTAACGGTGAAGATCAGTAAATTTAATCTTATAAAATTTAAGAAAAACAATATTCATTTAAGGCTTCACCAACGGGTTTTACTTACGGGTAAAATTGTAATGTCACGTGGCAAAGCCAAGCTAACACTTTATCATCCTGCACAATTTTTGCATAATTAATTAAAATAATGTTAAGATTAATTTAATTTTTTATAAGATGTAATTTTTGTGAAAAAATAATATTAATTTGTTAACAATATGCCAGTGTCTCATTTAGCATTTTATAACAATAGATTGAGTTGTTTATCTATTCTTTTTAATAGAGTAACATTATTTTTTCTTATGTTTATATCAACTACATTAAATTTATTGTCAAATATGACGTAGGGAAGACGGGTCCATTCGAAGCAGAAGCTTCTGTAATTTCTTGGTTACTATAGAATTATAATAAACGAGCGACTCATTTTCACCCGTAAGATCAATCAAATAATATCTGTAATTGGCATTATAAATTATTTCATTACTCATTCTAAGGTCTAAATATGTCTAGGAAACATTCTATTCAGGTTGGAAATAATGTTATAGATCCATTGTTTTTGCATGCTGAAAATATCGCAAAAGACTTATCTCTCTTCCCTGATAAATCATTACCTTCTAATACAGAAAATTTAGATGGATTAATCGGTCGTAAAAAAATCAATTCCCGCTTATCTGCCATTAAAAAATTGGGGGTGGATGAATACATTCGCCAGACGATTCGACCAGCAGAAGATAAGAAACGCCCAGGTGTTAAGCACATTGTTGCAGGCCTCAATGGTAAAATTATCACTGAAAAAATCAAGGGTGCTTTTTATTCTGTCGAAATTGAATTAGATTTTGGTGGCTATACGCGCAGAATTGGTATTATTGGACAAGAGCGCAGTTCAAACAATGGCGCTTGGAAACCAGAGCATCATATCGAAGCTTCAAAAGTCATTCGAAAATATGCTGATTTATCTTTACCCATTATTTATTTAATTGATACCCCAGGTGCAGATGCTGGTGAAGAAGCAAATAATAAAAATCAAGCGCATACCATTTCTCAAATGCTAACTGAAAGTGCTAACGTCGATGTGCCGACCATAGGTATTATTGTTGGTCTTGGTTACTCTGGTGGCGCTATCCCTTTGGCGACTGCAAATATTTTACTGTCTGTTCGCGACGGTATTTTTAACACGATCCAGCCAAAAGGTTTGCAGAGCATTGCGCGTAAATTTAATTTATCATGGCAAGAATGTGCCCAATCTGTCGGAGTGTCCCCTGAGGAGTTATACGAAAACGGATGTATTGATGGCATTATTGACTATTCGCCTGTCGATACTGATGCACGCCACCATAATCTTCAAAAAGCAATTGTGTCAGGTATTTTGTCTATTGAAACGACGTCAATGGAGTTTATTCGTACGCAGCCTAATATTTTAAATCACTATAACCGCAGTTTATCGCGTTATTTAACTCCGTCAAGTAAGCTGATGGCAGTTGAAAATGCATCAGAAAATGCCTATCTAATTGCAAAAAATCCAACGGTGCACAATAATGCTTTCGGAACAACTTTCCGTTATATGCGTTATTTAACGTTGCGCTCACGCATTAAAACAATCAGTAAAAGTGAGTATGGTCGGTTGTCTAAGATGACGACACCAAAGGGGGATTTAAATGCGCGTATTGAAGAGGATGGTATAAAAATATTTACAAGCTGGTTAAAAAATCCAGATAAAATTATTTATGATGATACGCTTAATAAAAATTGGAAAGTATTTTTATCTAAGCATGAAGATAAAGGTGTTGAACGAAATGCATTTACGCGTTTGATTTTAGGTGAAGCAAAAGAAAATTACATTAATGCACGCGGTATTTTACTGATTAATATCACCTGGTTGCTCTATAATCGCTGGAAAAGCCATGCTGAAAATAACTTTCGCAGTTTGATTAAGCATCTTGAACATTCTGATTTTAAAGAAATGGACTCATGGCCTGCGCTTAAGAACTTAACATGTATTGACGTGATTAGTCACAAAGAAACAAGAAAATCTTTTCTTGTGTATTGCCGTCATATGCTCGTGTTTAATGCGCTTTATGATAATATAATGGGAAATTTGTCTTCGATTGCAAAAGAGGCATTGGCAACGAGGGAAGTATCGCGTGAATCAATTTCATCATTGTTGCGCAGTTCATTAAAAGGCGCATTAAATAAGGTCAATGATGATGATTGTGAACTATTAAAAGAAAGCTTTGTTGAATGGTTAACTAATTTTTCTGACGATAGTCACTGTGGAGATATTCTCGTTAAAGTTGAGGAATGGAAAAGTATTGGGGCGCCAGAAATGAATTCAAGTTTGTTTGTCATTTTGACTTATATTCTTGAAAAACTGTTACCATCCTTTTATGCAAGTCGTAATGATCCTACAAAATATGAGGGTGGCATTAATCCTTTTCGAATTGGTCGTCGTAAAGATTTTTGGAATCGCTTAACGATGGGCTATCATGATTTACTTATTCAAGCTGTGTTACGCGCAGAGAAAAATAAAAAAAACATTCATTATAACGATATCTTAGCTCAGTTTTTTAGCAATTTTAAAGAATCTCTCCCTGATGTAATGACCGCTAATTTACTTGAATTTCCTGGTTTCCGCTTATCTATTGAAAATGCACTTGATAATTCCATTAAACCTTGTGGCTTGGTGACAGGTATTGCTGATTTTAAACTTGAAGGTGGGGAATTACAAAAGCTCGGGCTTGCGATGTCTAATTTAAGTTTTCAAGCTGGCGCGTTTGATATGGCAAGTGCAGAAAAATTCTGTGCTTTGTTGGTGCAATGTGTTCAACGCCATATCCCACTCGTTGCTTTTATTAGCTCGGGTGGTATGCAAACGAAAGAAGGTGCAGCAGCGCTCTTTTCGATGGCTGTGGTTAATGATCGTATTACACGTTTTATTCGAGATAATGATTTGCCTGTTCTTATTTTTGGCTATGGTGATTGTACCGGAGGGGCGCAGGCAAGTTTGGTCACACATCCGTTAGTGCAAACTTATTATTTGTCAGGCACTAATATGCCCTTTGCTGGTCAAATAGTTGTGCCTGATTATTTACCATCGACAGCGACACTCTCCAACTATTTATCACGTGTTCCAGGTGCTATGGCGGGGCTTGTGATTAATCCCTTCTCTACTGATCTTAACAATAAGCTTCGTGATATTGATGAAAACATGCCAGTCCCAGTGATCACGGTTGAGGAAACGATTCAGCGTGCTTTATCGGGATTTGTCCCTATTCTTGATGACACTGAAGAGCAAGCTTCAAAGCTTGATCCGCGTGAGTTAATGTCTAAAGTAGATAAAGTGCTTATTCATGCGCGTGGCTGTACTGCTGTTAAGCTAATTCGTAAGGCACAAGACAATAACATTGGTGTTGTGCTTGTTGCATCAGATCCGGATATGACGTCTGTGGCTGCAGATATGCTTGGTGAGAAAGACAAACTTGTTTGCTTAGGAGGAAATACTTCAGATGAAAGTTATTTAAATGCAGGATCAGTAATAAAAATCGCCAAATATGAAGAGGTTGATTCTCTTCATCCTGGAATTGGGTTTTTATCTGAAAGTCCACAGTTTGCAGATTTATGCGTAACTCATAAAATTAACTTTGTTGGTCCAAGCATGGACAGTATGCTTACGATGGGCAATAAATCAAATGCGATCAAAACCGCGCAAAAAAACAAAGTGCCTGTTGTGCCAGGTTCACATGGTATTTTAACGGATCCTGAACAGGCGCTTCAAATCGCCAGTGACATTGGTTATCCAGTGTTGCTTAAAGCTGTAAATGGAGGTGGTGGTAAAGGCATCTTGATCATTGAAAAAGCGGAGGAAATGTTCACTGGATTTTCACAGGTTTCTGCCGAGGCGCGTTCGGCATTTGGAAATGGTGATTTGTACTTAGAAAAATACATCACTTCATTACGTCATATTGAAGTTCAGTTGCTTCGAGATAAGTATTGCAACACGAAAGTGCTTGGCATTCGTGATTGTTCGGTGCAACGCAATAATCAAAAAGTAATTGAAGAATCAGGCTCCACAATGCTACCTGATAAGCTTGAAAAGCGTGCACTAAAATATACGGAAAAACTTGCTGATGCGGTTGATTATTTAGGGGCAGGCACGGTTGAATTTATTTATGACCTTGATGAAAATGCTATTTATTTTATGGAAATGAATACGCGTTTACAAGTCGAGCATCCAGTGACAGAGGCGACTTCAGGTATTGATATTGTTAGTGCTCAATACAATATTTCATCAGGCGCTAACATCAAAGAAATGAAGCCTGTCAATAAAGGTTATGCCATGGAGGTACGTATAACAGCAGAAAAAGCCATGATAGATGCACATGGTGAAATGCAATTAGTACCTTTCCCAGGCAAGGTAGTTGAATACATGCTACCAGAGCAAGACAATATTGAAGTGATATCAATGATTGCAGAAGGTAAAGAAGTTTCACCTTATTATGATAGTTTGGTTGCACAATTTATTTGTCAAGGCAAAAAACGTAAGGATACGATCAACAAAATTTTTGAGTTTTTAGATAACGTGGTGATAAAAGGGATTGCGACCAATATCCCTTTATTAAAACGTATCTTAAGAGATGACATCTTCATAAAAGGTGATTACGACACAACATACCTTCCCAAATTCATGGCAAGACTTGATCAAGAAGTCATGATTGCTGAGATGGAAGCTTCGGTTTTATTAGCTGATAACAATGTTTCTATTAACGTTGATGGTAGCAACGAGTTGAAAGTTATCGCGCAAAGTGCAGGTATATTCTACAGATCAACATCACCAGCAGAGCCTGAATTTGTGTTAGAAGGCGATATTGTCATGGTGGAACAAACGTTAGGATTAATGGAAGCAATGAAAATGTTTTCTCCAATTAGTTTATCGAGTTTTAACAAGTCAGATGCTATTTTGTATGATGAGGATACAAAATTTCGGGTTGAGCGCATTATTAATAGTAATGGCCAGCAGGTATCAAGTGGTGATTTATTATACATTGTAACACCGCTTTGACATTTAACGGCTTTAATTTAGGATAAACAACACCTCACAAAGCGACTATTTTAGTCGGTATTTGCTTTCTAGTTAGTCACGCAATAGTTCGTTGTTGCCTCGTTAATTTTTCTTCAACTGACATCTGAGCTAATGGCGCCCACAGCACCTTCACGGTACATGGCTATAACCGTCAATTCTCCTTAATTTACACAGTCAGATCGGTAAATTGTTAACAACTGTGAGGCTTATCATTGAGCATCGATGGGACTTAGTTGCAGGGCAAAAGCTAGATTTTTCTGACAAGATGGCAAGGTGCATATAAACGTTTTGAAGGGAATAACCAGTTTTATCTGGTGTAAAAATGCAACATTTTGCAGCCCATTCGATGATTATATTAGAATAAGGCGCTAGACAAGATCCTAAATTGCGTTAAAGCTTTTGCTTTACAACACATCTTGATTGATAACGAGTATAATGTTACTCCGTTTGTTACTACTACTTATTTTCCAATGGCGGGGAAAGTACATTGTGTCGGTATGTCTTTTATTTAATTTAATGAAGTAATGAAATTTGGATATCCCCTTAATTTGTAATGTCAATGCACTTAATAACAAAGCCAAGTACCTACGTAATAAATGGGGGTTTTTAAGTACAACCAGTAAAGGTTTTCAGCTCAGGTTATTACCTGCCTATTTAGCGTTAGAGCAAATTTATCCCCCCAAACAAGGGTTGGTATTTGTAGACTTTGTTTCGGGTGCAAGTGCGCATCGCCGTAAATTTGGTGGTGGAAAAGGTCAATCGATTGCTAAAGCAGTAGGGCTAAAATCGGGCATTGAATTAAATGTTATTGATGCAACTGCTGGATTAGGCAGAGATGCGTTTGTGTTAGCTTCTTTAGGCTGTTATGTTACATTAGTTGAGCGATCATCAGTTGTGGCAGCATTGTTAGAGGATGGGTTAGAACGCGCTTATTTAAATAATGAAATTGGTAAATGGATGCAAGCGAGAATGCAGTTGCAGTTTTCATCGAGCATTGAGTATTTAAAAAATAATCAAACAGATGTTGTTTATTTAGATCCGATGTTTCCTCACAAAAAGAAATCCGCCTTGGTTAAAAAAGAAATGCGTTTTTTTCAATGCGTGGTAGGTGCTGATCTAGACGCGGATGATTTACTCGACGTTGCACTTGCGTCAGCACAATATCGAGTTGTCGTTAAACGACCAGATCACGCTCCATTTTTGAATGGCAAAAAGCCATCTATGAGCATTAAAACCAAAAAGCATCGGTTTGATGTTTACGTTAAGCAAGGAATACCTAAATCATGAACATAAATGTTTTCTTAGCAATGCTACTTTTATTGACAAGTTATTGTGCTTTAGCAGGGAAGGTCACTATTGAAAAAAGAAGCTCGTTGATCCGCAATGATCTTTTTGATCAAAAACGCGCACGAGTACAAGAATACAGACGCATTGAGGCTGATCGGAATCGCTACAATGAACAATGGTCAATGCGCATTGATCCAAGCTGTGGCTTATGGCGAAATGCTTACTTAGTTTATATGTGTAATGATGGCCGTTATTATAAAGGTTATACAATTGATGGAAATACACAATATCGACAGCTATCAACAGTTGAAATTAAAGAGTTAAAAAAAGATAATAGCCCCTCGAAAATAATAAAAAATAATTCACACGAGTGATATCAATTACACTAAATAGTTTTTCTATTTTACGGCGGAAATACCGTATTTCGCCTTGTAGGTTGCGTAAAGCGAACAGTAATTTACAGCAATATATGTCTTGAATTAAGCTATTTTTCTGCGTAAAATTTATAACACATGCTTAATTTGTATGACTTATATTCAAGTTTTGTTGTCTTGAATTCACTTTTTTTCTAGCGCATTATTTTAAACAATGATTAATGCAATGCTATTTTCCAATCAAATTAATTAGGAAATTATATATGATCGTATTAGGGCACCAAAATCCAGATTGTGATAGTTTATGCTCAGCCATCGCGCTTTCCGCGCTTTTTAACAAAATTGGCAAGCAAGCAACGCCAGCTCTTCAGGGTGAGCCCAATCCAGAAGCGTTGTTTTTATTACAAAAAGCAAAGCTAGAAAAACCTAAAATTTTAAGTTCAGTTGCAGGTGAAGATGTCTTCTTAGTTGATTTTTCTGATTGGGGACAAGGGACTTTAGACATGAAAGAAGCTAAGATATTGGGTATTGTTGATCATCATAAACTAGGTGATATTACAACAAATGAGCCTGTAGAATGTTGGATTTGGCCAGTCGGTTGTTCAGCAACGATTGTTTACAATATGTATAAATTCTACAATCAAATCGTTGATGGACCTATTGCAAAATTGATGATGGGCGCGATCATTTCAGATACAGTAAATTTTAGGGGGCCAACAACGACTGACATGGATAAAGAAGCCGTAAAAGGACTTGCTAAAATTGCGGGTGTTGAAGATGTTCAAGGCTTCGCCAGAGAGCAGTTTGAGGCGAAATCAGATATAAATAATGTGCCAGCCGCAGAGCTTATTCTGCGTGATCAAAAAATATTTCAAATGGCAGGGCACAAACTTGCGATTGGGCAATTAGAGCTTACAGATTTAAAAACCGCATTGAGTAAAAAGACACAAATGATTGCTGAACTGGAAAAGTTGCAGGCAGAAAAAGACTATCACTCTAGCATATTGTTGTTAACCGATATCAATAAATTAGATACAATAGCTCTTATTATTTCAATTGATGCTGACAAAGTAGCTCAGGCATTAAATTCTAAGGTTAAGGATCATACTTTTGAACTTCCAGGTGTGGTAAGTCGTAAAAAACAAATTATTCCATTTTTACAAACCGCATTTGATAGTTAATATCGATATATCTTGTGATCTAAAATTGCTTTGTCAGGCTTTAGATCGGACATCAGAGCATGTCGTAACAGATGGTCTATCAACGATTAGTGATGCTAATCGTTTAGCCGTCGCATTAACGAAGGTATATTAATGATTTATTGGTTACTCCATTTGCGAATGTTATAATGAAGCAGTGCCTTTTTTATAAAAAACCGAGCATATAGATGCCAAGGGCAATTTTATGCCTAGCAGATGGCTCTATTTGTTTTGCTGACTTTGCATTTTGAAGTATCAAGGGTATATACCGCCTTGTCTTTCAGGCTTTGAAGTAATTTGGTACAAAAAATTTATTATAGAGGTTATATGCATATTCATATTCTTGGAATTTGTGGTACATTCATGGGTGGCGTTGCGGTTATTGCTAAGTCTCTAGGGCATACAGTTACTGGCTCAGATGCAAATGTTTACCCACCGATGAGTACCCAGCTTGAAGAGCAAGGTATAGAGCTTATTCAAGGGTTTGATTCTGCACAATTAGATTGTGATCCAGATTTGGTCATTATTGGTAATGCATTGAGCCGTGGTAACCCTTGTGTTGAAGCGGTACTTGAACGACAACTGCCCTATACTTCAGGACCGCAGTGGTTATTAGAGTTTGTATTAAAAGATCGTTGGGTACTTGCAGTTGCTGGTACACATGGAAAAACATCAACCGCAAGTATGTTAGCGTGGATTTTACAATACGCAAATATGGAACCAGGGTTTTTAATTGGCGGTGTACCTGAAAATTTTGGGTTGTCAGCACGTTTGGGCAGCATGCCATTTTTTGTCATTGAAGCAGATGAGTATGATAGTGCATTTTTCGATAAGCGATCTAAATTTATTCACTATCACCCACGAACTTTGGTGTTGAATAATCTAGAGTTTGATCATGCTGATATTTTTGAAGATCTCAATGCAATCAAAAAACAATTCCATTATTTAGTGCGCACAGTGCCTCGCTCTGGGAAAATTATCTTGCCGAATAAAGATGAAGCATTGATGTCAGTAAAGCACATGGGTTGGTGGAGTGAACATGAATACTTAGGAGCAAATTGGTCATATAAAAAAATTCGCGATGACGGTGGTGTTTTCAATGTTTACTTTAATAAGAAAAAACAAGGTTGTGTGGATTGGGATTTAATGGGTGATCATAATATTTTTAATGCACTTGGTGCAATTGCTTCTGCGCGACATGTCGGAGTGGCACCAGCAGTTTCAATTGAGGCATTAGCACAATTTAAAAATATTAAACGTAGAATGGAGGCGATAGGTGTGGTGAATGATATTACAGTTTACGATGACTTTGCACATCACCCAACCGCAATTAAGACAACAATTGAAGGGTTACGTGCGCGGGTTGGAAATAAAAAAATCATTGCTGTATTAGAGCCACGTTCAAATACAATGCAACTAGGCATTCATAAAGAAGCGCTTGTCAATGCGTTGGATGGAGCAGATCTCGTCTACTGCTTTGAGCGCTCAGGTATGAAGTGGTCAATGGAAGCGCTCTTTTTAGAACAAAACAAGGACGTTGATATATCGTCTGATGTAGATGCTTTATGCGAAAAGTTGGTAAGTATTGCGCAAGCAGGCGATAACATTTTAATCATGAGTAATGGTGGTTTTGGTGGGATCCAGCAAAAGTTACTTGATAGATTATAATAGCAATGACATCAAGCTTGTTATTAAATGCAAGGCTAGAAAATGAGGCAACTAAAGGCATAAGTTGTTATTATAAACGATAATTTAGTGTGGCTCATCAAACTAGCAGTGTAGTATCATTGAGAGCAGCAACAGAGCAGCAACAGAGCAACAACAGAGCAACAACAGAGCAACAACAGAGCAGCAACAGAGCAAAAAAATGTCTTATAAAAAACGAGTCACACTTGCGGTTACGGGTGCATCTGGCAGTGGATATTTCTTACACCTACTAAAAACGTTATTAGTCAGTGATTGTCAGGTATATTTGTTGTTATCAGATGCGGCAAAAATTGTGCTAGCAACAGAATGCGATGAAATATGGCCTGATGATTTAGATGCGCTTAATATTTATTTGCAGAATAGATTCACAGTGAATAGTGAACAATTAACTGTGCTTGGTAACAAAGATTGGTTTTCAGTTGTCGCGTCAGGATCATCTTGTCCAAGTAAAATGGTTATTTGTCCTTGTAGTGGTGGTACGCTCGCTTCTATTGCCATGGGTTTATCAAATAACTTGATACAGCGGGCGGCTGATGTGGTGATAAAAGAAAAAGGGCAGTTAATTGTAATGCCAAGAGAAACACCTTTTTCGGTAATTCATTTACAAAATATGCTGACGCTTTCTAAATTAGGTGTCGTTGTGATGCCATTAGCCCCTGGTTTCTATTATAAACCACAAACAATTGATGAAATACAGTTGTTTATGGTCGCTAAGGTACTTGATCATTTAAAGATTAAGCACAGTGCGTTACCTCGGTGGTGTGATGCAATACAATAACGCTGTGTATAATACAAATTCTTTAATGTACCTAAAAATAGTGTGTAGCATATACTCATGTAACATAAATACGATTGATGTTTCATTTTGAGCTTGTATGGGTATATACACCGTTACCAATCAAAGAGTAAGATCAAGCAAGTGTTTAGGTGAGCAGATCTTAGGTCGAAAGGTTGCGATATAACGGGTTCAATCGAAGGTTTCTGACTTTGAAGCTTTTTTCTGAATGCTTGTACTACGGGTCGCCATCTCGAACCTTAATAAAGTTTAAATGGTTTTTTCATTTAAACTCTGGTAATTAATTAACGTAGTTGATTAATTATAGGCCTGTGTAGCAGTATTAGATAAGGACAAGTCATTAAAGTTTAAATATCTTTTCATTTAAACTACCGGAAAACGATTGCGGTACTAAGTTGTTGAGAGATCATCAAACTGAGCGCCTTCCCTAGCGCCAGACTTGACGACTGGATCAAGCATTTTGAATGATAATGGGTATAGTTTTTTTTTGATTGTTGGCCACAAGGTGATCATTTTTCATAATGAATCGAGCTCATGAGCCAACAAGCAAAAAAATTTGTACAAATCTAGGATGGTATAAAATTTTGGCTTAACGCGATTAAGCTTTAATTTTATACTAAGTCGCTTGGTACAATTTGCCTTGTTTACTTTCCATCCTAACGTCACATGGGTATAAGATTAGTAAGCTGTTTTGTGCTTATTGTGTCTTTTACCAATTCTTTTATGCATTTGTTCTTGTAGTTTCTTTTGTTGATCTTTTGTTAACACTTGATAGATAGCGTGGTATACCTTCATGGACAATATTTGTCTAGTGTGTTGATTCGCTTCTCGTTGACCGATGATTGCTCTTGCTATTGTGTCATCAAAGGCTGGTTTTTCTACTAAAGTTTGCATATGAGCTTGTTGTTTCCGTCTCATATCGAGGCTCTTGGCCTTTAATGTTTTTTCCTCCGAGATTGTTTTTATTTTCTTTTGTTGAGCTTTAGTCAAATGAAGTTGCGATAACCTCTTTTTTAGAGCCCGCAATTCGTATGATCTTTTGTGATACCCTCCGCCATATTCATTGCAATTGGCGGAAAGATCATATATTGACTCGTGATCTTTTTTATATTCTGGCTTCTTACTTCCAGCATAAGCAAATGATGCACCAGCAAGAGAAAAAGAGATGGCTAATGCAATAAATTTTAATTTCTTAGTGTTAGTTTTCATACGAATACTCCATTTAGTTAAGGTTTTTATTCATTATCATTCAAGATACTTTATATTAGCCAATAAAAAGATATTTGAATAATGACTGTGCATTTTGAATAAGCTCGTTTGTATAAGGTCACAATTAAATAAGATCTGCAAGAAATTTTTTTAAAAAGAAATAAAGGTAAGATCTAGCTCACTTTTTATGAGGTTGTCTCTTCCCCAAAAACGGTTAATAATTTGTGAATTTTATTGTTTCTCCTTGGATACATATGTGCTTTACAGATGCAATTCATGAATGTAGTCCTGATGTCAGACCAAAGCACAATATTCTACCTATCAAAGACTAGTGCAACTTGTCGTTTGCCTGCTGAAGTAACGATAAAATGATAATTATTAAGTCGTTATACTTTTTTCAATCCTGTAACGCAAAGCTGGATTTCGAGCATGGCGTCAATTTAGTTCGTTATGCCAATGACTATTAATAGCTTTTATTAAATAGGTTTTATATTTTATTGTTTAAAATAACTTATTTGTGTGTTTTAAGTTCCGAAAAGGGAACAGATAATTAAGTCAATTTGTACCTTGAATTAAGCTACTTTCCTGCATAAAATTTAGATAAAATTCTTAATATAATTAGTATTATAAAATTTCGTCTTAAAGAGATTGGACAAGCATTAAAGTCTGTATTTTAATCACCGAGAGGGCAATTTTATGTCGAGCACCTTGGAACTATTTCCCATGCTTAATTTACATGGGTATAAATGTGGTCGGTGATAAAGGATTCGAACCTTTGACCCTCTGGTCCCAAACCAGATGCGCTACCAAGCTGCGCTAATCACCGATGGTCTGTTGTACATTAATAAAATATGGGGCGAATGACGGGGGTTGAACCCGCGACAACCGGAATCACAATCCGGGGCTCTACCAACTGAGCTACATCCGCCATAATACAATAAAGTTCTGGCAGTTAAGTGGTTGTTATTATACTCCAAGTAGGGTACGCTCGAAAGGAGTTTAACCTGTCATCTTTCTTTGCCGTAAGCAGACTCAGCGTTACCTAACTGAGCGATGGTTCATCAGCTCGCATCCTTACGATGGCAAAAATGATACTTTTTGTTGAGCGCAGTGTCTAGCTTTTTTTAATAAAAAATAAAATTTAATTACAAATCTTTAAAATAAGTCCATTTACCTTTTATAAGATGCACTCTAGCTTTATAATGTAAATACATTCAATCCTCAATATGCATACTGAGCAATGTTATATCATTTATTTCAAGCAGTTTGAGTATAAAGTAACTTCAATATAAATTATTATCCACTACAAGGTATTTCCATGGCAATTGACCCAATATCAGATCGTGAATCACAACCATATGAACATCCGGTGCCAAGTCGAGAGTTTATTTTAGAATATATTGAAAAACATGGGAAACCTATTACCCGAGATGCATTATTTAGCGAGTTTTCATTAACGAGTGAAGAAGAAGCAGAAGGGTTACGTCGTCGTTTAAAGGCAATGGAGCGCGATGGGCAATTAGTGTGGTGCAGGAATGCAACCTATGCACTACCAGAGAAGCTTGAATTGAAAAGAGGGACGGTTATCGGTCATAAAGAAGGTTATGGTTTTTTAAAAACCGACGCTGCCAACGATTTGTTTTTACCTCATCATCAAATGCGTTTTTTGTTTCATGGCGATGAGATCTTAGCGCAACCTGTTAAAATTGATTCAAGGGGCCGCAGTGAAGCGCGTTTTGTGCGTTTACTCACAGCGCGTAAAGCAACGATTGTCGGACGCTATTTTGTAGAAGATGGTATGGCGATGGTTATTCCAGATGACCTTCGTATTCAACAGCAAATTTTGATCAATAAAGAAAACAATGCAGGTGCAAGGCATGGACAAATTGTTGTGGTTGAAATTTTACATCGTCCAAAAGCAAAATTTAGTGCTTTAGGAAGAATAACAGAAGTGCTTGGTCAAGGCATGCAGCCTGGCATGGAAGTAGCAGTGGCATTACGTACTCATGATATCCATCATGAATGGCCAAAAGCGTTAGAAAAAGAATTAAAAAAATATAATGGATTTGTACACGATCATGCCAAAGAGGGGCGTATTGATCTGCGTGATCTCCCGTTAGTGACAATTGATGGAGAGGATGCTCGTGATTTTGATGATGCGGTTTTTTGTCAGCGAGAAAAGACTGGGTGGCGTTTATGGGTTGCCATTGCCGATGTCAGTTATTATGTGCGTCATGGCACTGCGCTTGATAAAGAGGCGATTAATCGTGGTAATTCGGTGTATTTTCCAGATCAAGTTATTCCAATGTTGCCTGAAGTTTTATCAAATGGTTTATGCTCGCTTAATCCGCAGGTTGATCGCTTATGCATGGTCAGTGAAATGAGCATATCAGCATCAGGGCATTTATCTGGCTATAAGTTTTATGAAGCGATCATGAACTCTCATGCGCGTTTTACTTACACAAAAGTAGCTGCAATTTTAAAAGGTGATGAAACGCTTCGCCAGCAATACGCTTCACTCGTGCCACACCTTGAAGAGTTAGAGTGCTTATATAAAGCATTTAAAAAAGCGCGTCATACTCGCGGTGGAATGGAGTTTGAAACGTTAGAAACTCGCTTTGTTTTCAACGAAGTTCGCAAGATAGCGTCTATTGAACCGATCGTTCGAAATGACGCGCATAAGATCATTGAAGAATGTATGATCCAAGCGAATGTAGCCTCAGCACAGCTGATTGAAAAAGCGCAAGCCTGCGCTTTATTTCGGGTACATGAAACACCAAGTGAAGAAAAACTGTCCAATTTTCGTTCTTTTTTAACTGAGTTAGGTTTAACCTTAGGCGGTGGAGATAAACCCACACCGCTTGATTATGCAACACTCGTAGAGCAGTTTGCAGATAGAGATGATAAAGAGCTATTACAAACGATGTTACTACGCTCAATGAAGCAGGCTGTTTATCAAGATGAAAATCAAGGGCACTTTGGTTTAGCATTAGGTGAATATGCACATTTTACGTCACCAATTCGTCGCTATCCTGATCTTGTTTTACATAGAGCAATCAAATATATAGCCGCACATGATGAAAATGAACAACAAAAATCAAAATGGACGGCAACGGGTGGTTATAATTATCAGGCTGCTGAAATTAAATTTTTAGGGGAGCATTGCTCAATGACTGAACGGCGTGCTGATGATGCTACGCGTGATGTCAGTGATGCGTTAAAATGTGAATATATGCAAGATCATGTTGGTGATGAGATGACAGGCACAATAGCCGCGGTGACTAATTTTGGGTTTTTTGTGCGTTTAAATGAACTCCAAATTGATGGGCTAGTGCATGTGACCAGTTTGCTTTCTGATTATTATATTTTTGATGCTGGAAAACAAACATTAAAAGGTGAACGTACTGGGCGGCGTTATCGTATTGGTGATGTACTTCAAGTTACGGTGCTTTGTGTAAATTTAGAGGATAAGAAAATTGATTTTGAATTAGCAAATGAAGTAACAGCAGGGCAACGAAAGCGCCTCAATACACGCGCAGGCAAAGAGGGCAATCGCCCGATAGAGAAACGTGGACGCAATAAAAGCAAAAAACATTTCAGTGATAGCAATAAAATCACTGATGATGTTTTAATTCGAGAAATTGATCATGAAACTGCAAAAACAATCGCTAATAAATCTGCGAAAAAGAAGAGAAAAGTGAAACAAGGCGTTAAAAACACACAGACCTCTAAAAAAATAAAAGTTAATAAAAACAAAAAAATGAAATAAATAGTAGTCGCCAGCTCGTGCTGTGCGCAAGATTATCAATAGGGAAATAATGCCTAAAAGTGAATTAATTTATGGTATGCATGCCGTTGCGGCGTTGCTTAAAAGGCAACCAGAGAGAGTTATCGAAATTTATACTTTGCAAGGCAGAGTTGATAAGCGTTTGATAGACATTATAAATAAAGCGCAAGAGTGTGGTTTTTCTGTTCAACCGATGCACCGAAAATCGTTAGATGAAAAATCGGATGGTGAGCAGCATCAAGGTATTATTATGCGTATTAAAACACAAAAAATATTAACAGAACCTGATTTAGATGCATGTATTCCAAATGCAGGAGTCCCACCTTTTTTATTGATTTTAGATGGAGTTACAGATCCGCATAATTTAGGTGCTTGCTTGCGTAGTGCTGATGCTGCAGGTGTGCATGCGGTTATTATTCCTAAAGATAACACGGTAGGCTTGACGCCTGTCGTGCGCAAAGTTGCTTGCGGTGCGGCTGAGTCGATGCCATTGATCCATGTAACCAATTTAGCGCGCTTCATACGGCAATTACAGGAGAAGGGTATTTGGATCTACGGCACCGACGGCGAGGCAACACAGAGTATTTATGATTGTAAGTTTGAAGGTGGGATTGCTATTGTAATGGGCACAGAAGAGAAAGGAATGCGTCGTTTAACGCGAGAACATTGTGATGAGTTAATTAAATTACCTATGGCAGGTGCAGTGTCAAGCTTAAATGTTTCAGTAGCAACAGGCGTTTGCTTATTTGAAGTCGTGCGGCAAAGAAATTAGTTTTTTACCTTATTAAGGTAATATGTGTATATACCCTTGTTACTTCAAAATGAAACCTCAGCAAAGAAAATTGTGCCAAGTAGCTAGGCATAAA
>JAGLDN010000211.1 GCA_023145575.1 Psychromonas sp. | reverse complement strand
GATTTATTGACTGTTATTGGTATTATCGTAAAGGAACTTTTTATGGCCACAAAGAACGATACACAAGAAAATGAGCATGATGAGGTTAATGATAAAGCTAAAGATTCTATGTTGATCATAGCAGAAAATATTAGGCAATCTCATTTTCAGCAAAGTGATGTTCAAAGTAGGAAAATAGCAGAGAGTAAATTACACGCGAATAGGGCAAGCAGTTTCCTTGTTCTTGTTTTATCAATTGTCTTCATTGGCCTAATAATCTCGTCTAGTTTTATTCACATTGAAGAAATATCTAGTGCTAGAGGGGAATTAGTCTCCATTTCAAACGTTGAATTTGTTCAACATTTAGAAGGGGGAATGATAGATAAATATTATGTTCATCGTGGTGATATTATCCAAAAGGGAGATTTGATAGCAACGCTTAAAGATTATTCCCGCGAGTCTACAAATACAATATCGCGAAAACGTCTTGCCATTGAATATTTAGCAAAAGCGCGTTTAAACGCACTATTAACTAATAAAAAACCTAAATTCGATCATTTAACTAAGGATAATGATCTTGTTGACGCACAAAAGATGCTTTATGAGCGTACAATGTCTGATCAAAATCAGGAAGATAGATATTATGTAGAAATTATTCATAATAAAAATGACGTCTTGAAAAGTATGAATGCTCGCTTAAGGTCAGCAAAAAAACAACTTAACTTGCTCAATGAACAAGTTAAAATGAGAGAAAAATCATACAAAAATCATGGCTCTTCGAAACTTGAAGTAACCGATGCTAAGATAGCGCGCATAAACATGAAACGTGAAATTCAATCGCTAACTGAAAACATTTTAAATACAAAAGCGACCATTAGTGAAACTTACATTCAAAAGCAACAAGCTAAAACCACAAGGCAACTAAAATACCATAACGAATTTCAAGAAGTTCAGGCGAAAATTGCAGAATTAGTCGAAACGCGTAAAGTGGATAAAGACAAAGAATTAAGATTGGACGTAAGAAGTCCCGTTTATGGTGTTGTTCGAGACCTACCTATTTACTATTCTTCAGCTGTAGTTGCAGGAGGGGGGGTAATTGCAGAAATTGTACCGCTAAAAGAAGGACTAAAAGCAAACGTACATATTAAACCAAAAGATATCGGTTTTGTAGCGGTAGGCCAAAAAGTAGACCTGAAGTTTGATTCATTCGATTACAGTAAATTTGGTAGCGTTGCAGGGGTGATCTCACGGATCAACACGGGAACACTTAAGGATCCGAAAACAAATGAAGTGTATTATTTAGGAGAAGTCACACTGGATAAAGCATTTATCACTTCAAATGGGCATAAATATGCTTTAGTGCCAGGAATGGAAATGACTGCGGATATAAAAATGGGAGAACGTCGAGCACTTAGTTATATCTTAAAACCTATCATGTATGGGCTACAACTTGCTATTAGGGAGAAAAAAATATGATAGATAGGCTCAAACAAAATATAGTTTTAATGGGGATCTTGTCCATTTTTTTATTGGCGATTATGCTCATCATTATGGTTTTTAACATTATGGTTTTAAAAGGCAAATACAATCAACAATTGTTGGATTTAAACGAAATAAATAATATTGTTATTGCAAATAAAGATCCTAAAAAAAGCCAACAAATTCCAATCTTTCAATTATCAGAACATGTTTCTACGATTTTGAAACTGGTTGATAATGATCCGAAGCTGGACGTTTATACTGCCTATTTAAATATGAACATAACGGCAATTAATAGCCTAAACCGGGAACCTGGATTAATGTCAAAAAATATCAGTGGAAACGACTCCTTAATCCAATTAATGGCAACAGGTATCCGCGAACAGTTAAAAATGATCCGGCGAAACGCATTAAGCCACCCTAAGTTACTGAAATCTTATAAAGATAGAGATATAAAAAGAGCCATTACTTTACTGCAAGACATAACGACTCCCACCGTTACCAAAAGCGGACGGATTGAAATAATGCAGCTATCATACAAGCGTATTATTGACCAAGTTCAAATCATCACAGCTAAAATGATTTTAGGGCTAAATTCAGAGAAAAATGAAGTCATACTGTTATTATATGTCATGGGTATATTTTTCTTATTGATTTTATTTGTCCAATTTAAACTCATACTCTCCTTAAACAGAGGGGCTAATGAGTTCAATAAAAAAGTGTTGTTTATTCGCAACTACTTACGAGAAAATCATGGTAGAGATCAGAATAGATACTCTGCTGGCGCATCGATGGAATATTTATATAATGAGGCAAAAATATCGATTGGAGTGCTAGCCAGCAAAAATCGTTTAATTAAAAAATTACATGAAAAAATTAAAAAATCTAATATATTAGCGAGTTTGGTTGGGCATGAAATAAATGGCTTAACAAGTATTATCGCTGGTGGCTTATCACTCAATAATAAAATCGGTCTACAGCAAACTAGCTTTAATGAGGAAATATCTGGGGCTTTGGCGTCTCTTGAAGTCATATCAGACAACTTTGAACATTTATTTTCAGAAAAAGATCCGAAATCAAATATAAATCAAGACTTTAATTTACACAACCTATTAAATAAAATATTCGAACTAATAAAATCTACGTGTCGCGGTTTAAATAAAGATTTTGATTTTATCATTGAAGATTCAGTGCCAAAAATGATATGTGGAGATGAGTATCGATTTTATTGGTGTCTTTATAATATATTTGAGCGTTGTATCGAGAGCATAGAGCAAAAGTTTTGCTTGCTACATATAAGCACAACTAATGGCGCAAGTGTTGATGATAAAACATTACATATTGATTTACTTAGTACATCAGGCAAATACCCTAGCCTTTCTTCTTTTTTAAATCATATTAACCAGATCGAGGCCGCTCCTGACTCATTTAATGTAAACCAGGAATTGTGCGAGCGAATAATTCAGCACTTCTTTGAGGGAACTGCCCAATTCAAAGAAAATGATTCTGGTGATTCAAGCATTGCGATAAGCATTATGATTAAGGCGAATAATGATCATGAGAAAGAGCAACTGAAATCAGCTAAAGTATTAATCTATGCAAAAGATGAATTGGAAGGTTCAATAATTAAGAAAAAAGTTGAACAGGTAGCCACAGGGGTCATTCTCTGTACAAATAGTAATGAATTATTCGAACATATACAAATTGAGGATTCCATTGATTTTATCTTCATTTCAGATGAGTTATTAGAAGATCGGGAGCTAATTAGAAAGCTAGGAATAAAAACAACTGCAAAAATAATGATACTTTCGAGTTTCAATGACACAGAACAATCAAAAAATGTGCCAGAAAACATCATCATACAATTACCACTCTTCAAACAAGCATTGATAAAAGTACTGTCAAAAAATGAAGCTCCAGTAGAAGAATTGAAAACGGTGAAGGTACTTATTGTTGATGATGATCCCTCACAACAATTTGTTTTATCACACTTTTTACAACGCATTGGGATAGTACCAATACTTGCAAACAATGGTGATGAAGCCATAGCACTTGTTAAAGACAAAGCATTCGATCTGGTGTTTATGGATTGTAACATGCCTGGAAAAGATGGTTTTGAGACGACACAAATAATACGAGTGCATGAGGATGCTATTAAGCTTCGCGGTCAAAATGTGAAACAAACCATTATCATTGCCAATACATCTCTATCCTCAGCCAGTGATATTGATAAGTGTATTGAATCTGGTATGAATGCTGTACTTAATAAACCGTATGAAAACGGAAAAATACTTGATTTATTAGCGAGGTATAGTTGATTAAACATCATCCGTTAATTTTATCTGATAACCATAAGCCGAGTTAGTCGTTGATAGGACATGTATTGCTCCTAATTCTGATTATCGAATACTTGGCGGACTTGCAATTTTATGTTGCATAAGCATGATCTCGGTGGGATGTTTTTTTTCTGATCGTTTTTATTAACTCGCATTGTTAATATTTTATGTTACTTGTAATAAAAGATGTTGATGTTGTTTATATTATTTGGAAGATCTTCATTTCATTTTATGACGAATATCTCAGCATAGACGAATGTATCAGTATAATTTACCTTGCTTATTTTGAACGTTAAAGTAACTTGGTATAATCTTTTTATGAACGATTAGATCAATAAATTCTCAGTTTAATCTGGCAATCTAAGCGAATTTAAGCAAGGCGCATATTCATTATGGAAAATGGTACTGATCAATCTTTTAAACAGATTACAAATGATGTTTTGAAGAAAAAAGATAAATTTATTATTGTATTAACAAGCATAGTGTTAGCGTTAACTGGCCTTGCCCTGCCAATGTCTATTTTGATTATTTTTGACAGAGTCCTTCCTAATAAAACTTACTCCACCCTTTATTTTTTGTTATTTATCCTCTTTGTGATTGCAATTTTTGAATTTACATTAAAAATAATACAAAAATCCATAATTACAACGGCATCAAGCTATTTTGAATTTAAGATCCATAAACAAATGTTTCAGTCGATAATTAATGCGAATTTATTGCGCTTTAGAAAAAATGATGATTCTCAATATATTGAAACTTTTCAAGACGTCGGTGAATTGAAAGAATTCTATTCAGGGCAATACATTGTGTCAATTACCAATGTAGCGAGCTCTCTTGTGATTGCCTTGATGATAGGCTTTATGCAGCTCTACGCAATTATTGTACCAATCCTAGGGATTTTGTTATTAGCGGTGATCTATTACAGAAGAGATTCGCTATTAAGCCCCGTTATTGCTAAACAACGCATCGCTGAGGCAGCTGGAAATGCAGAATTTAATGACGTTGTAAAAGGCATTGATACAGTGAAAGGCAACGCAATGGAATCGCGCCTTGAAAATCATCGACGTAAAGGCTTTAAAGAAAGAGAATTAATCAACTATCAAATAACAACACTTTCAGCAAAAACAGATAATCTAGCGATGTATGTCACCGCAATGGCTTTAATTTTACAGGTTGTAATGTGCGGTAGCTTTGTTATCAGTGGCGATTTAACACAAGGTGCCTTAGCGGCAATCATTATTTTAGTCAATCGGTTAATGCCACCAGTGCAGCAGGGTTTTAGCTTCATATCACGCTATCGTAAGCACTATATTTATAAAAAAGAAGTCCTAGATGTTTTTGATCTTAATGAAAAAAATAAAAACAAGGGGTTCGATTTTGACGACCAATTTTGTCTTGATATAACGCTCAATCATCCGCAAGAGGAAAAAGTTAAAAATTATAAACTTGAAACAGGGAGCATTGCTGTAATAACCGGCCAGAATGGAGCTGGTAAGACATTGTTTTTAAAAACATTACTCGGAGAAGCTGAAAGTGATAGATTTTCATTTTATATTGATGGGAAAAATGTCTCTGTGCTGAATATTGATAAATGGCGCAAAGATATTGCTTGCATTACCGCAAAAAGTGATTTCATTAATGCTTCATTAATTGAAAACTTGACGTGTTTTAAGGCTGAATTAAGTCATGTTGCAATTGCTGTGTGTGACGCTTTTAACATTAAAAATGATATCGATAAACTAGAAGAAGGATTTTATACTCCCATCAGTGATGGATTAAGAAACCATGTTTCAGTACGATTATGTTATTTGTTATTAATTGTGCAAGCGATAGTAAATGGTAACCACCTGATCTTACTTGATGATCTCGCTAATTTTAGTGATAATGAATCCTTAGCGTTGCTTAATCTTATTCGAACTGTTTCATCTAAACACATTTTTCTGATAGCTACACATTCTCAAGAGATCATTAAAAATGTAGATTGCGTGATTAAATTGGGAGAAAAATAAAAAATGAGCAAAATTTCCAATATATCGAACATTGAAGCAAGACTCGAAGAATTAAAGGTTCCTGCTGTATTCGCAGATAATGACACTGTGCCCTTAGACTGGATCATTTCAACGTGGTTAACCGCGATGAGGTGGGAAGGCTCGCCTGATAAATTATCTGATTTTTTAGTCTCTAATAAAAATTCTAGTGAAGAAAATATTACTGAGACAATGCTTCGTCTAGGATACCAAACTCATATTGTCTCGGGACTTGACTTTGATACAGTGACGCTGCCTTTTTATTTTTCAGGGGCGCAATGCCAAGGACTGGTTATTCAAAATGATGACAATCAAGTACAACTATTAGATCCCTTTAGTGGGAACCTTGACATGCTTCCTCGAAGTATATTTGAGGTGCAAGGAAGCATTATTGCGGTTGAAGAATATTCTCGTTATTTTAAAGAGCTACCACCTGCAACAGCCGATAAATCTAATTGGTTAAAGTATTCCTTTTTTAAATTTCAACAAGAAATTAATTTATTGATCGTGGTGAGTTTTTTAATTAATTTGATGGGTTTGGTGACTCCATTTTATATTATGGCAATATATAGCATGGCATTAGGCACTGGCAGCTATACAACACTAGGCTGGATTGCATTAGGTGCCTTGTTAGGTAATACTTTTGAGTATATTCTTAAAAACTTGCGAGTAAAAATACTGATGTCCTCAGGCAGTAAACTCGCAGAGCGTATTGCCTTTGGCGTGTTTAAAAAAATAATGTGGTTGCCTTATCTCGTTACAACGCAAGCAGGTAGCGCCGTGCAGTCGTCACGACTCAAAGATATCGATCAATTTAGAAAAATTGTGACCAACCAAGCAACACTCGCTTACCTTGATCTTCCCTTTATCTTTATTTACCTGATTGCCTTAATTGTCATTGTTGGCAAAGGCGCTTTTATCACTTTTATTGGTATTGGTATTTTTATTGTCTTTGGGTTTTACTCACGTCTCATTTTCCAATCTCAAATGATTAAATCTTCGGTTGCTGGGGAGCTAAAGCGAAAAAGCTGGCTTGAAATATTAAAAAATGCGGAGTCTATTCAACGCTTACCAATGTATCAGATGTTAAAACTTCGTTTTGGAGTGGCAAATAAGCAGGCGGAGGAAGATAGTGTAAAACTTGCAAATATTCAAAACGCTATTGCTGATAGTGGTGCCTTCCTCACGCAAATGATTGGCATCGTTAGTATTGTGATGGTCGTTATTGCGGTGATGGAAGGCGAAATAGATCCCAGCGCAATGCTTGCCATGGTGATCTTAATTTGGAAAGCATTGGGTCCTTTGCAGTCAATTTACAATACCATTATTAAAATGAGGCAATTGGGTAAATCTGGCGCGCAAATTAATAATGTTATGCGAGGCGCTGATAACGAACAGAATGTGAATACCAGTATTCCGTTGAAGTCACTTGACGGAAAAATTGAATTAGAAGAAGTTGGTTTTCGTCATGTTAATTCATCGGGCGCTTTAGCACAAATATCAGCGACAATTCTCCCAGGAGAAATAGTAACTATTGTTAGCCCAAGTGGCGGCGGGAAGTCAACATTATTAAAAATCCTCGGTGGATTGTATGATAATTTTTATGGCTCAATTTATATTGATGGCCTGAATTTTAAGCAATTTAATTCTTATATTTATCGTAATTGCATTACTTATGCACCACAAAAGATGAGTTTATTTTCTGGCTCTATTAGAGAAAACTTTTATTTATCGCACAGTAACATAAATGAGCAAGACATGCTTAGTGCGCTTAGCGCATTTAAACTTGAAGAGTGGTTTAAAAAAGGCCTTGATACCGAGCTGACAGATCAGGTAATAGATATGATGCCTGCAGGTATTTTAACACGTTTGATGTTGGCTATAGTGGTATGCAAGCCAAAAGGGATCGTTATTCTAGATGATCCTGGCTTTGAATTAGACCAAGATTCGGCGTTTTTATTGAAAGCAAAATTAAAAGATCTAAGCCGTACCTCAACAGTTATTATAGCAACACAAAAATATGATCTTATTAAACTTTCAGATAAAACATTGCAACTTGATGAAAATGGAACGCAGATATTTTTCGGATCCCCAGATCGCGTTTTAGATGCGATGTAATACATTATTTCGCAGTATGTTAAATTTTAAGCAGGAAGATGAATTAATTCGAGGCATAAATTTTTGCAAAGGTGAGTTTGATTTATAAAAATTCTAACTAGTGATTGACTCTTTTTAAGTCGTAAGATTGATGATTTATTGACTGTTATTGGTATTA
>JAGLDN010000210.1 GCA_023145575.1 Psychromonas sp. | reverse complement strand
ACTTCATATTTTTGAGGGCTTTTTTTACAGTTTTTTCTGAATCAGGCTTACATTCAAACCTCTCTGCTTGGAAATGAAAAAATTGTTTTTCGAGCGCTTCTTTTTCATTGCGACACTTTTTTGATATTGTTTTTGTCGCTCTTGATTTTACCGCGTTTGAGTAAAATACCAACCATCTTTGCTGTATTTCATTATGCAATATATCATGGCTAACATATTGATAATTATCATCCCTTTTACTGCCTCACCATAAGTGATTTTATTAAAATCATGTATTGGCAATAGTGCGACAATATCAGCCACAATATTCAAGTCATATATAAAACCAGAAACGATCCCTAAGTGATCTAACCTTTTGATTTTCATAAACTATTCACATTTATTTTAAAGAGGTAGTTTATAATAAATTGCAACTAATTCTAAGTGCTATTACTCGTTTTTTAGTATTAAAAATAAATGATTTTTCCTTGAGAGTGACCTGCTCAATGTCTGTTGAAGGAGATTTATCATTGTTAGCACTCTTTAAGTCAGCATACTTAATAAACGTTTTGATGAGGGTTAGTAACACTAAGAATACGATCTTTAAAGAGACAGAAATACTATTATGAGATACGAACAGTTTTTCTGCTTCAGCAATGGGCTTTTCGGTGCCTGTCAATATCAACGCCATCTAATTTCAAAATGCTATTTCACAGCAAGTTATTATTCAATGATAAAAGCATACCAACTATTTTAATACTATTTTTTCAAATTGCCGTTGACAGCTGGCGCTTTTAGAAACTGATCAAGAGGGTGTTGTTGATCCAAAGTAAAAATCGAGTAAAGGTTCAATTTGATCGACACGCAATAGAAAATACCCACTTGGACAGAACTTTTTTAAAAAGCAAAAAACAGGGAAAAGGGTATCAGGAGTTTTCTTATAAAAAAACACGCTAAATGGTTACATGTAATCTAAGTCCTAAAATAACAACTAATTTGGATGAATAACTCATCAAGAAACAGTTGCATAATAAATTAAGCATCATAAGTCTTTGTATCTAAATTATATGGAGTTACTTGGTACACGCAGTAGTTTAACCAGTTGCTATAAAGTAAATTAGCATGACTACGCCATGATACGACTGGTGTTGCATTTACATCATCATTCGGATAATAATTTACAGGTAGCTCAGGATCTAGCCCTTCAGCTAAATCACGTAAATACTCATTGTGCAATGTATTGGCATCATATTCTGGATGCCCCGTGATAAATACTTGTCGACACTCAGTACTTGCAGCAAGGTAGACACCGGCAGTTGGGGAATCGGCAAAGATAGTTAGAGCGGCATTCTCGCCCAAACGGCTAGATCCAAACTCGGAAATTCGCGATAGTGGTGCCAAAAATTGTTCATCAAATCCACGCACTAATGGGTGATGATGATGATAAATCATATGCTGATAAATCCCTGAAATTTTTTTATCTCTGCCAACTTTTTCAAAACCATAAAGACATTTAAAAGCAGCCTGCGCCGCCCAACAAAGAAACAAAGTTGAAGTCACATGCGTCTTGGACCATTCCACTATTTGTTTAAATTTATCCCAATAATAAACTTTTTCAAAAGGAATCATTGCAATTGGTGCGCCTGTGAGAATAAATCCATCCCACTTTTTATTTTTAACTTTATCAAAATCAACATAGAATTGATCAAGATGATCCTTGGGTGTGTTTCGTGACGCTCTAGCATCAACACGAATTAATTCAACATCGACCTGTAATGGCGTATTAGAAAGTAAACGCATTAATTGTATTTCAGTTTCAATTTTGTTGGGCATTAAATTTAAAATCAATAATTTCAAAGGACGGATCTCTTGGTGACTAGCCCTTGACTCCTGCATAGTAAAAATATTTTCTAACTTAAGCGCACTAGTCGCTGGAAGATCGTCTGGAATACGAATGGGCATAAAACACCTGTTTATTAGATAACTGCAATTTTAAATGAGTCACGCCTTGCGATAAATTTTTCAGCAAATTCAGTAAGTAGCTTCTCATCATACGGTTTTATTCCAGCAATAATTAACTTCTTCATACCGCGCCCAATGATTTTTTTACCATCAAATAGATCAAAATAAACAAAACAATTTGCGCGTTTGTGATTTAATTCCATATTTATGCTGGAATGTTTCAACTGAAGATTATTTTTAAGCTTAAGCGTATCCAACTCAAAACTAATACTATGGTAAATCACCAAAGGACTAGAAATGTTAAACATAATCTGATGTTCCTTCATCAATGGCATTAATAGCGATGGGAAGGTTTTTCCTGAAAATTGCACATAGTTTTTCGTAACTGATTCTATCAATACGCTATCGTGACTAATTTCGCCCGATCTGTCTATCTCTAAAACATTTTTTTGTTTCTCATCACAAATAATAATATTCGACTCGTCTGTTTCAGGAAAAACAAGCCCAATATCTGCAGGAACCATCGCCATAAATGTAAACGCCATTGACTTACTAATGCCATATTTATTTAACGCAATAGCGAATAACAAGTCACCTGGAACACAAAATCGTTTATTACCAGGATCATGAATCGGATTGAAATCACAACATTTCACTTTTGCAAATGTGCTCGCCTGCTCTGCTGAAATTATATTAAATGAATCACGCTCTGAGTAATAATGTTTTAACATATGATATCTTATTTATTTGCTGATTTAATTTAAAATATAACATATTTTTGTTACTATTTAATGAAATTAAATGAAATTTTGTACTTTTTCAATTTAATGTTGTTTACTTGATACACATTATCATAGGGGGTTTAAAGTATACTCATGAAGTTTTTATAAAAGTAATTGCTTGCTCTTATTGAGCCTAAAGTAAATCCATAACAAACTTAATCCTCTTGCGAGCATAAAGGCGTTCATTGCAATCCAAAGACCATGATTCCCTTGCCCTGAATAAAACAGGTAAACGGGAAAATATATTACGCACAATGAAAAGAGCATACTGTTACGCATTTCTTTTGCTCTTGTCATACCAATAAACACCCCATCAAACACAAATCCCAACATTGACGTTAATGGAATAAGAATTAACCACGGCAAATAACGCCTCGCCTCTATTTGTACTGAATTAAGTGAGGTAATTTGAGCAATAATGTCATCTCCCCACACATAAAAAATGGCAAATTGTACGATACTAAATATAGTCGACCAAAATAGCGTCACTTTAACATTTGTTTTTAGTTTGTTTACATTGCGCTCGCCAATACTTTTACCCACTAAGGCCTCCGCCGCATAAGCGAGCCCATCCATTGAGAACGAAATTAGCAATAAAAAATTCATCAAAACAGCATTGGCAGAAACAATGCTAACACCTAATTTAGTGCCTTGAATCGTCATAAATGCAAAGGCAATTTGCAAACACAGTGTGCGAATAAAAATATCACGATTCAACACAATAAAAGGTTTTAAGGTTTCTAGATTTATTACTTGTTTAAGCAGCTTGTTGATTGAGCCGCGCTCATAAAAGGGTAAAGCCATCTTATAAACGATATAGAGCCCACAAAACATTGCAATGTAATCTGCACAAAGCGACGCAAACGCAACCCCAGCTACAGACCATTTCAACACCACAACAAACAATACATCAAGCAAAATATTAATCGTATTGGTGATGATTAATAGTAGCATGGGTATTTTTGCATTCTGCATGCCGAGTAACCAACCCAATAGCACCATATTAATTAAGCTCGCTGGCGCACTCCAAATACGAATATTAAAATACATTTTTGCATAATAAATAGCCATTTGAGAGCCATGTACGAAGCTAAACACAATGTGACAAAGCGGCTTTTGGATAAGTAAAATAAAAATTGCAACGAATAATGCGATGAAAATAGACTGCAATAACAAACGAATAATGTGGGGTTTGTTATTAGCACCGACGGCTTGCGCAACTAACCCTGTAGTCGACATCCTTAAAAAAACCATCATCCAAAAAATCAGCGTGATAACCATTGAACCAACTGCAACGCCTGCTAAATAATACGATTGTGGAAGATGTCCTATAACAGCTGTATCAACCAAACCCAGTAAGGGGACGCTGATATTAGACAGCATCATAGGTAGTGCAATGGCAAAAATTTGTTTATGGATCCTAGAAGAGGCTCTCGTTGTTTGATTCAAAATAAATCCTAGGCCGTTATCCTGATGTTACCTCAAGATGCAACATAAGCAAGCCTAATTGCACAATTATACGAGGCATAAAATTGCCCTCTCGATAGTCAACATTATCTGTTAATTGATTAGGCAAACGATTGAGAAGTTAATAACAGGCTAATCGTTGAAAGGTCAAATGTTGTAACTTACCGCTGATCATCGAGTAATAATTACGCTGAATAATGTATTAACTATACCCCGTATTTTTCACGGTAAGCTTTAAATGACAGTAAAAATCTTTTCTTTTCAGGCTTATCTTCTAGATAAGTGCTCAAATCATCAAATGTAACAATTGAAATAACCTTGCTATTGTGATCTCTTTCAACTTCTTGAATTGCTGAAAGGCCCGTTGCTGTTTTTTCTTGGCGATCCAGCGCAACTATCGCGCCAGCAAAGCGCGCACCAAACGCTTTAATAATATCTATTGATTCTCGAATTGCAGTCCCTGCTGTGATAACATCATCTATTAACATAACGTTACCTTTTAATTCCGATCCAACAAGACTTCCACCCTCTCCGTGGGTTTTCGTCTCTTTGCGGTTAAAACAATAATTAACATCGCGTTTATAACTGTTGTATAACGCAACGACTGTTGTCGTGACAATCGGGATCCCCTTGTAAGCAGGTCCAAAGAGTAAATCATAGTCAAGTCCTGAATTAATCAGAGCTTCAGCATAAAATTCTCCTAAACGCGCTAAATCTTGACCAGTATTAAACAATCCAACATTGAAAAAATAGGGGCTAACACGTCCTGATTTTAACGTGAATTCACCAAACCTTAATACATCTTTTTCGATTATAAATTCAATAAAATCTCTTTGATACTGTTTCATTGATGTTCTCTTCGATTTATTGTGATAAAGCTTTTTGTTGCGCTGAAATCAAGTTCTCAACCCCTGATTTTGCAAGTCTTAACATGGCTAATAGCTCTTCATGGCTAAATACACCTGCTTCGGCTGTACCCTGAATTTCGATCATTCCGCCTGTTTCGCACATCACCACATTCATATCTGTTTGCGCATTTGAGTCTTCTTCATAATCTAGGTCACAAACAGGTATATCATTAAAAATTCCCACAGAAATGGCCGCTATCATCTGTTTAAGCGGACTTTTACGGAGTTTCCCATTTTTAACCATCCAATTAAGCGCATCAACCAATGCAACACAACCGCCTGTAATCGACGCTGTACGGGTGCCTCCATCTGCTTGGATAACATCACAATCGACCGTTATCATATTTTCTCCAAAGGCTTCCAAATCAACCGCTGCACGTAATGAACGGGCAATCAAACGTTGAATTTCAAGCGTTCGCCCACCTTGTTTACCTTTTGACGCTTCACGTTGATTTCGTGTATGCGTCGCACGAGGCAACATAGCATATTCTGCGGTTATCCAGCCTTTACTTTTATCCTTTAGCCAGCGCGGCACACAATTAGACACAGTCGCATTACAAAGCACTTTAGTATTACCAAATTCAATTAATACCGAGCCTTCGGCATAGTTTGTATAATTACGCGTGATTTTTATTTCACGGATTTGTTCAGGGGATCGTTGACTAGGACGCATAAACTAAAAGATCTCTTTATAATATGGGAGAGGTATTATACCCATGTTGTCTCAAGATGCAAAGTTAGCGCGGACAATTACTCTAAAGACAAAACATGACCTTGACATCTCAAGCTAATAAACTGCGTGATCATCTGCAGTGAAATAAAATCAAAACTTAATGCATAATGCATGAAAACATAATTTCACAACAAGCAAGTAGCTATTGTGCTACCAAGGTTTCAATGCGATAAAAACCTTTGCCGTTAACACCTAACTGTTTAGAAAGAAAGGGCAATGCAAGCTGCATTTCATTTTTCAACGTCCAAGGTGGATTAATGACGATCATTCCGCTTGATGTCATTCCTACTTCATCTGAATCGGCTCCTACCCCTAATTCAAAAAGTTGAATGTTTCTAATACCCGTTTTCAATATGTTTCTTTGTAAATTTTTAATAGTCCTACGATACACAACGGGATACCATAAGGCATAAGTACCTGTTGCAAAACGTTTTATTGATTTTTGAATCGTATCAACCACGGATTGATAGTCTGATTGGTTTTCATACGACGGATCAATTAATACAAACCCGCGCCGCTCTTTTGGTGGCATATTAGCAATCAGGCCTGCTAGCCCATCAGTGTTATCGATTTTAGTTTGCCTTACGTCACAAAAGTTTGCCCTCATATTAATAAATTCATTCGGGTGTAGCTCAAATAAAAACATTCGATCATTTTGACGTTTCATTTGTCCTGCAATACTCGGAGATCCTGGGTAAACGGTTAATGATTTTTTACCATTGAATGCCACTACCTGGTCTACATAGTTTTGTATTGGCAGTGGTAAATCAGAACGTTCCCATAATTGCATAATGCCATTCTCAAACTCTTTTATTTTCAATGCTTCACTTGAATGCAATGAATAAGCACCACAACCTGAGTGGGTATCAAAATAACAAAATGGTTTATCTTTTTTTAGCAGGTGATTTAAAATAGCAACCATAATAGTGTGTTTTAACACATCAGCAAAATTACCTGCGTGAAAAGAATGGCGATAACTCAGCATTGAGCACTCCCAACGTAAAGTAAAAAATAAAAATAATATCACAAGCAAAATTTATTATCTTTAGTTTTTTATAGTTATTGTAACCCATAGAAAGAGAGCCTGAAATTTAATATGAAATATTTTTTATTGTAATTTACTGATGTTACGAACTGGCTAAAATCCACACGAAAAACTGTTAGAATATCGGTCTAAATCAACATAAACATATATTTGATCTTTATTGTTGATTACCTTGTAACTCCAGTTATGCAGTAAAAACTGACTTATCGAATATTCAAAATGGAGATATTAGTCACGATCAGATGACTCGCTTCTTTTCCTACAAACAGTTTACTTCGGCTGACTTGTTGGAAAATGTAAAAAAAGAGGTTCAGCAAATTGAGTCTGATGATCTCGCTTTAATCTTTGATGACGACACAGTTCACTCTAAAGCATTCTCGAATGAAATGAATTATAATTTTGCATTTCCATCATGCGGTTTTTCTTTCAATTAATGGCATAAACTTACTCAATTATATTTATCATTCTGGTCAACCAAGGATCCCACTTGCCTTTAAACTCATTACAAAAGAGACCCAATACTCATACGATGTAACCCAAAACTAAAAAGAAAGAGTAACACCGCTAAAAATGAGGACTTAATATTCATACTTAAAGCATATAAAAAATCACTTGAAATGGCGCTACGTATTAGCTTACAGGTTGTTTTCAACAATTGATAACATCAGATTTCTTCATGAAACAATCTAATGTCAATTTGATCAGATAAAAAAAAAGGTGGAAAGCTTCAAACATTTTTAGGTAGAAAAGCTATGAAATATACTTTTAGATCTAAAGAAAAGCAGATCTGGCTTCAACTGAGTAACATCAGTGAATAATTTCAACTGAATTAACTCTACAATAAATAGCAAAAATACAGAGATGAATATAATTTATGTACGAGATTTCTCTGTTGACGTAAATATGCAGCAATACTTCACCCCAGAAGTATTACTAGAAGAATATTCTGATTTGGCTGGTATTCTCTCCTACCTAGACATGAAAATACATTTTATAACCGTCGCGAGACATGATGATTACTTTGACGGGCACTGGAAGCTTGCTTTGCATACAGATAGTGGGATGTTAATGCACGTTGACCTAGTACCACTTAGTTATAGGTTGCTTTTCTGCGTAGAAGATCCGATGGGATCCAAGCCCTATCATTTCGAAAAATTAATACTGAAAAGTCATCCCGCGATGCGTGATGTATTTGATCTTATGGCGAAGCTTCCTATTCATAATGGTGGTTCAGGTGATGCTAAAGAGCCATATGGTTGCCAAGATTTCGCACTCGCGTTCTTGAGTAACTTTGGCTTGTCAGATGGGCAATGTTTCCCATATGAGTTAAGAAGAACTGTCACTAGGTGGAGACCTGCTCTCATCACTGAAAATGATGACAAAGTGTGTGATACACTAATCATCCAACAACGCTATTAGCGAGAGTCTTGGTCGCTAGTTGGTGCATTTTAAAATTGAAAGTCCACAAACGTGCATTAAAGCTCACAAACGCAAACACTCCTTCATTTACCTATCTTTATGCCATGCGCGACTCTCAAAAAACACAATTATTTATTTATATAAGGTATTATCTAACTTAATATTGTTATAGTAAAAAAGTAAATAAAGTTTGCAAGATCATTCAATTAGAAGAGTTTATTATTTGGATTTATTGCTTGACAGATGACAATGTAAAAAAATTTTAAGGTACAAAACTAAAAAAGTTTGGTTTTATACCCATTTGACGCAAAAATGCTTTGTCAGGCTCAAGCTCGATGATCAGAACAAGGCACAATATTAGGCACTTTTCGATTATGGTCACTCAGTCTGGTTTTAGAGCTTGTGTTCCGCAGTGCAAGGCAACTAGTACCAAGGAGCGTTGTTATAAAATTTCTATGTAGAATAACTACTTAAGAATTGAAGTCTTTATTTTAATTCGACCTTTGGTGAT
>JAGLDN010000021.1 GCA_023145575.1 Psychromonas sp. | reverse complement strand
AAGTTAATTGTCGCCTAATAGGCAAGCGTTGAGGAAAGTACTTTTTTTAGTAAGTTTTAATTGAACCAGTTAGATCTTCAACTTCATGACTAGGATCTATTCACCGCGCCACTTGCGGAATTTTTAATTTCGAATGATAGCGAGTATATGCTCTTTAAAATGAATTGAGACGATAAAAAAAGCGACAAGTCATCGACATATGGCTTTACTTTTGCTTGTGGGGGAGTAGTGAATTATCTAACGCAAGTGCACAGAGTAAATTAATGTGATCTTCACTATTGTTTAAGCATGGAATGTAATGATACGTTTCCCCACCGTTGTCTAAAAAAAGTTTTTTATTTCTAATAGCAAGCTCTTCAAGCGTTTCAAGGCAATCACAAGCAAATGCTGGGCTAACAACATCAATAGATCCCACGCCAGTCTTCGCAAAAGTAATCAATGATTTATCAAGATAGGGTGTCAACCATTCTTGTTTACCGATCCTAGATTGATAACAAATTGCATAATCATCTTTTTTTAAACCAAGACTTTTAACCACTAATTCTGCAGTTTTAAATGACTGTGTTTGATATGGACAGCCAAGCCTTATATATCGTTTTGGTATCCCGTGGAATGAGAATACAAGTAAATTTGATTTCCCTGTTACAGTCCATTTTTGCTTAATTGATTTTACAAGTGCTTGAATATACAGAGGATGATCATGATAGTCATGAAGAAAATTTATTGCAGGGAAGTTAAATTGTTGTTTGAAATGTATGGCTATTTGATCAAAAACAGGTGCCGTTGTGGAGACTGAATATTGCGGGTATAAAGGAAGAACAGTGAGATTTGTAATGCCTTTATGTTGAAACTTTTGAAGCTGCTGCGCAATAGACGGATTGCCATAGGTCATCGCATAATCAACTAAGATATTCTCTTCAGCGAGTTTTAGAGATAATTTTTCAGCCAGCTTTTGGGTATAAAAACGCAGTGGTGAATTGTTTTTAAGCCAGATTTTTTGATAAAGTTTTGTAATAATAGGCACACGAATAGGTAAAATAACAAAATTAAGCAGTGGTAACCAAAGCCAACGAGGGAGATCAACAACTCGCCTATCCGCTAAAAAATTAGCTAAAAACTTTCGTACAGATTTTTTTGTCAGTTTAGCTGGTGTTCCTAAATTTACTAATAAAACAGCAGATTTTTTCATATAAACCCTATAAATCAGGCACTTTTGCACTGTCTAAATATTTAACCTAATTGACTGGCAAGCTCGGCACCGATCACCTCAACAGATTTTGTGCCGTCAAATTTCAAATGCACACCACGGCCTTCTTTTGCTTCATTTTTATAATAAACAACAAGTGGCTTTGTTACTGAATGATAAACGTCAAGGCGATTACGTACAGTATCTTCTTGATCATCAACGCGAATGGAAAGATCATCACCTGTTATATCATCCTTACCTTCAACTTTTGGTGGGTTGTAGTCAATATGATAAGTACGCCCAGATTTTAAATGAGCGCGACGGCCTGCCATTCGTTTTACGATTACTTCATCGGGTACATCTAGCTCAATCACATAATCGATAGCAATACCCGCTTCTTTCATTGCGTCTGCTTGCGCAATCGTGCGTGGGAAACCATCGAGTAAAAAGCCTTTTGTACAATCTTTCTGGGTAATACGATCTTTAACCAAGCCAATAATTAAATCATCTGAAACAAGTTGCCCTGCATCTATCACTTGTTTAACTTGCAAACCAATCTCGTTACCTTCTTTGACAGCGGCTCTTAACATATCTCCCGTTGATATTTGAGGTATACCGTATTTTTTCATCATAAATTGAGCTTGTGTGCCTTTACCCGCACCTGGTGATCCTAATAAAATAATACGCACGTTGTCTCCTTTTTATATTATATAATCAGGTTGTAAAATTTAAACTAGAATACTTTATCGAGAGCAATAGTTCAACATGGTGGCAATAGCCACATATTGCTTATGCATATCGGATAAAACGATTTGAAGTTAACACCAAGGCGACCAGTCTTGATATTCATTTTCTTGTGCACAATAGGGCGGGCTACTTACCATTATATTTTCAAATAGGGCAATTGCGTTGCCGTAATGTTGACATGTTGCCTTAACAAGCGCACTAAAGAGTATAATTAATCTACTTTTCATGCTAATACAAGATAAAAAAAACTCGAAAGATATACAGCATGGTCCCTCCCTCCTCGGTTAATAAAAAAATTACGCCTATATTGTTCTTGTTGGGGGGCGAGCCCAGTGATCCGATGCGTATCGAGTGTATTTACAGGATCTACATTATTTTAGTCATCAAAAACGCATGGCTTAAGAATTCTTAATTGTTCTCCTCGTTATTCTGGATTTATCAGATCAACAAGTGTGATGATATGTTCATCTTGGCGGGTACATAATCTATATAGATACCTGATCGTCGATACTGTTTCAGCGTTTAGATACATCTTCCTATGAGGAATATATATACCCTGTGGTGTAATTTCCAAATCACGATTGTATCTTGCTATTCCCATAGCTGATTTAATCGAATAAAGATCTGTCATCAATATCACTTTTTAGTGATCATTAAATCCACCTCCTGCTCCTTATAACGTATATTTTTTTTATTTCTGTTTTCATATGCTTTATTGCCTATTTTAGTGAGCAACTAATATCAATCATGATAGAAAACTTTCATTATTTGGAAAAGTAGGCCAGTTGACTATCAAAATGAAAAGTCAGCAAGGGAAAATTGTGCCAAGGTATGCGGCATAAAATTGACCTCTCAACGATTAGCGTCGCCAATCATCGAGAGGTCTTTTGTTGTGCCTTAGTTTTGAACATCGAGCTCGTACCTGATGGTTCATCTTGATAGTCACATGGGTATCAAGATAGTTTAATGCGCTATTCTAACTGACGCTATTTACTCAAATTATCAAAAAAGTTTTTTATGTCCTTTAAAAAACCTATTTTTTTAGGTTTGTGTTTTTTATCACTACAAGTTAATTCAAAGTCTCTTAAAAGCTCGCGTTGTTTTGACGATAATTTAACGGGTGTTTCAATAATAACCTTGCACATTAAATCGCCTACACTATGGGAGTTAATAGATTTAATGCCTTTATTACGCATACGGAACATACGCCCTGTTTGTGTTTCTGCTGGTATTTTGAGATTAATACGCCCTGATAAGGTTGGTACTTCAACTTCACCACCTAGGGCAGCGTCACTGAAACTAATCGGCACTTCACAATATAAATTATTGCCGTCTCGCACAAACACATCATGCTTGCGTACATGCATTTGTACATACAGATCGCCCGGCGCAGCACTAGTTTCACCCGCTTCACCCTCACCAGTTAAACGAATACGATCACCCGTACCAACCCCTGCTGGAATTTTAACATTAAGTGTTTTAGTACGCTCATAACGACCTTGACCGTGACATTTATGACAAGGATCAGTAATAATAATTCTTTTGCCGTGACAAGTTGGACAAGTTTGATTTACAGCAAAGAAACCTTGCCGCATTTGAACTTGACCTTGCCCTTGACATGTTCCACACGTTTTCGCCTCAGACCCTTTTTTTGAGCCACTGCCATTACATTGTTCACAATGTACAAGTGTCGGTACTTTAATATCCTTTTTTATACCAGAAACGGCTTCTTCAAGACTAAGTTCCATATTATAACGAAGATCTGTTCCTTTTTGCGGACGTTGTGCACCACCGCGTTGGCCACCGCCAAAAATATCGCCAAAAACATCACTGAATTGATCGCCAAAGTTACCATGACCATGACTTTGAGTTTGCTGATTAACCCCGTCATGACCAAATTGATCAAAAGCCGCTTTTTTATTGGGATCATTTAGGATCTCATAAGCTTCTTTGACTTCCTTAAATTTTTCTTCGAGTGTTGAATCTCCTTTAGTTCGATCTGGATGATACTTCATCGCTAATCGTTTATATGCTTTTTTTACTTCTTTTTCTGTCGCACTCCGGCTGACACCTAGTACGTCATAACAATCTCGTTTTGACATTTTTCCATCTCAAATCATAGTTGTAAAAAAACGCAGATAATAGACTAAGCTATCATCCGCGTTGTTTATTAAATAACGACTGCCGTATCATTAATTATTTTTTTTCTTCTTTTACTTCTTCAAACTCAGCATCAACGACATCATCATCTTGTTTTGCTTTTGTATCAGCTTCACCCTCAGCTTTAGCTTCACCAGATTTTTCTGCTTGTGATTTTTGTTGTGCAATTTCACCTAGTTTTTTAGATACTTCAAGAAGATCCGCTGTTTTCTTTTCGATGGCTTCTTTGTCTTCTGCTTTCGATGCTTCTTCAAGATCTTTTATAGCAGCTTCAATTTTTTCTTTTTCATCCGTAGCTAGCTCATCACCCGCTTCTTCGATTTGTTTCTTCGTGGCATGAATCATGGCATCTGCTTGGTTACGTGAAGCAACAACTTCTTCAAACGCTTTATCTGCTTCTGAATTAGCTTCTGCATCTTGGACCATTTTTTCAATTTCAGCATCACTTAAACCAGAGCTTGATTTAATTGTGATTTTTTGTTCTTGGTTAGTGTCTTTATCTTTTGCAGACACATGTAAGATACCATCAGCATCCATATCAAATGTCACTTCAATTTGTGGTGTGCCACGGCTTGCGGAACGGATCCCTTCTAGATTGAATTGACCTAATGATTTATTTGCACTCGCTTGTTTACGCTCGCCTTGCATAATGTGAATCGTTACAGCACTTTGGTTATCTTCTGCCGTTGAAAACGTTTGAGATTGTTTTGTTGGGATGGTCGTATTTTTATCGATAACATTAGTCATCACGCCGCCCATTGTCTCAATGCCCATTGAAAGGGGTGTTACATCAAGCAACAATACATCTGTTTTATCGCCAGAAAGTACCGCACCTTGAATTGCTGCACCCATTGCGACAGCTTCATCTGGGTTGACATCTTTACGAGCATCTTTGCCAAAGAACTCAGCAACGGTAGACTGCACTAGCGGCATACGCGTTTGTCCACCGACTAAAATTACATCGTTAATTTCACCAACACTCAGATCCGCATCTTTTAATGCAGTACGTAATGGGTCAAGGGTTGCTTTAACCATATCTTCAACAAGTGATTCTAATTTAGCCCGCGTAATTTTAACATTAAGATGCTTAGGTCCAGTTGCATCCGCTGTGATGTAAGGTAAGTTGAGTTCAGTTTGTTGTGTAGAAGAAAGTTCAATCTTCGCTTTTTCAGCCGCTTCTTTTACACGTTGCATGGCTAAAGGATCATTAGTGAGATCAAAGTTCTGCTCTTTTTTAAATTCTGCAACAACAAAATTAATTAAACGGCTATCAAAATCTTCACCGCCTAGGTGCGTATCACCATTTGTGGCTAATACTTCAAATGTTTTTTCACCATCCACTTCGTCAATTTCGATAATTGAAATATCAAAGGTACCACCGCCTAAATCATAGACTGCAATGGTGCTATCACCCTTAGAATTGTTAACACCGTAAGCAAATGCCGCAGCTGTTGGCTCATTGATAATACGTTTAACATCAAGTCCTGCAATTCGACCTGCATCCTTTGTTGCTTGACGTTGTGAGTCATTAAAGTAAGCAGGCACTGTAATAACAGCACCAGAGATTTTTTCACCTAAGTAATCTTCTGCTGTCTTTTTCATTTTTTTCAAAACTTCAGCAGAGATCTGCGGTGGCGCCATTTTTTCGGTTCCTGCTTCAACCCAAGCGTCACCATTATCGGCTTTTATGATGTTGTAAGGCATGATTTTTATATCACGTTGGACTTCTTCATCTTCGTATCTACGACCGATAAGACGTTTAATTGCAAATAATGTATTTGCAGGATTTGTTACTGATTGTCTTTTCGCTGGTTGGCCAACAAGTATTTCGCCTTCAGTGTAGGCAATGATTGAAGGAGTAGTACGTTCTCCTTCTGCATTTTCAATAATTTTTGCTGTGTCGCCATCTAATACAGACACACACGAATTTGTTGTACCTAAATCAATTCCGATTATTTTTCCCATTTCTTTACTCCAAATTTGTTTATGTTTATGTTTATTATATTGGCAGTAATCCATATATATTTCTTTTTGAAACAGACCGCCTCTAATTTATTTTATGTATATGGGGGTAAGGTATATAAATTTCAAGAGAATTAGGGCGAATAATTAAATTTACACCAATTTCCTGAAAAGATATTTATCAAATAAGAGCCGAAAGCAGACTTAAATATGAACATTTATGTGATCCGTCCTAAATCAGCATTTTCATTAGATCTTTAAGATGTTAGCCTTCTGCGACCATCACCATTGCAGGCCGAATAAGCACGCCATTGTATTCATAACCTTTTTGCATCACAACGGCTACTTCGTTAGCAACTTTCCCTTCAATTTTTTGTTTACCAACAATTTGGTGTTTATTTGTATCCGCTTGCTGACCAGTCGGATCGATTTGAACAATGCCAATCTTCAAGAATGCAGCCACCATTGCTTTTAATGTCAGTTCAATCCCTTCTCCCAATGATTTTGCGGCTTCATTTTCTTTATCGATATGACTAATTGCTATTTCTAGGCTGTCGATAACGGGCAATAACTCTATCGTAAATCGTTTTAATGTTCTTTTTAACTTGTTTTCTGCATCTAGCCCCGCTTTACGTATTTCATTCTGGGCATGTGCTTGTGCGCGTGCAACATTCTCTTTTTCAATTTTTAGCTCTTCTTCTGCTAGAATGAGCTGGGTTTGTAATTTTAGAATAGCTTCTGAAATTTTCTTTTTATTGGGATGATCATCATTGTCACCTTGCGCTGAGTTTCCTTCCTCTTGTGTAACTTCATCATGCGATTGATTTTGAATATTGTCACTACCGGCTTCTTCTTTAACCGCCTCAATTGACTCTTCAACTGATTTTTTGCTTTTCTTGCTCATAATTAAACCTTAACTTTAATATAAATTTTACTATATAATATACCCATGTCACTTCAAATTTTTCAAGTAAGGAGCCTGTTCGAATGTCATATCTGTAAACTAAATGCTTTGTTGATAAAATCTTTTGAAGTAACTCATTTTTTATATATGGGGATTGGTAAAATAGATTCAAGCAATAAAAACAAATTTGTTTTAAAAAAAATTAATGTTTTTTTGAATCTTATATAAGAATGCGTATAATCAATCGACATAAATAATCAACAATAGGCTTTCTCGATGACCGTAAAGAAAATGAAAACATCATCTTTTAAAACAATTGGATTAATTGGAAAGCCGCAACATAAAAAAGCATCACAAACAATGCGTGAATGTTATGCTTTTTTAAAAGAAAAAGGCTTCAAAGTTATCGTTGATGAGCGCGTTAGGCGAGATGTAGAAATAAAAGGGATGCTTTTTGATAATGTGATTGGCATCGGCAGGTTATGTGATCTTGCAATTGTTATCGGCGGTGATGGTAATATGCTTGGTGCCGCGCGTATCTTAGCGCGGGATGATATCGCCGTCATTGGCGTCAACAGAGGAAACCTTGGATTTTTAACGGATCTTTCCCCCGATAATTTCAAAGCGCCTCTTTTACAAGTCCTTGAAGGTAATTACCAAAGTGAAGAGCGTTTTTTACTTGACGTAGAAATTTATAGTCATGGGCAACTAAAAAGTGCTAACTCCGCTGTAAACGAAGCCATTTTACATCCAGCAAAAATTGCAAAAATGATAGAGTTTGCTATTTATGTTGATGATAACTTCATGATAAACCAGCGCTCTGATGGTATTATTATTTCAACACCGACAGGATCAACGGCATACTCACTCTCTGCCGGAGGCCCAATTTTAACGCCAAAACTTAATGTTCTTAGTCTGTTATCAATGTATCCACATACTTTAAACAGTCGCCCCATTGTTATTGATGCTGACAGCAACATCTGCATAGAAATATCACAGAGTAATGATATAGAAATGCAAGTGAGTTGTGATAGCCATGTAAATTTATCAGTTTTATCGGGAGATCGCGTGCTTATTCGAAAAACTAAACACTCACTAAAGCTCGTTCATCCAGAACATTACAGCTATTTTCACGTACTTCAAAAAAAACTTGGATGGGGAAATAAATTATATTAAAGTAAAATCCACAGCGTCTATTTACTTTACTATTCATGCATTTTGCTTAATCGTTAGCATGGAAATCAATACAAGGCATAATACGAAGTAATTGCTTTTGAATTCTTTGAGTTTTTTAACGTTGTATTGATTTTTGAGCAAGCACCAGCACAAGGAAATTTTCACAAATCTGCGTTGTTATAAAATCTCTATTTAAAATAACTATACCCATCACACCTGAATATGCAGGTTTCAGCGAGAATTTAAAAGCTTAGAGGCAAGGCATTGATTGAAGAGAGTGGTTATTCCCTTGGCATAATCAATAACAATGCACTTTTACGTCACATGGGTATAGTATTCTTGAATGTTATGATTGATGAAACTATTATACTTTTACCATAACTCTTTAAAAATAACTCTTGAAAGATCATTTCGCTCCCGTATTTCTTGTTCTGTTTTTATTCAACAAATTCAGGATTTAACTCATAGAAAACTATGACATAAAAGTGGGAAGAGCAACATTATATGTGTGTAAGAAATTGACACTGAACATGATCATTAACTAATATATTTACATTAGATATTAGATATTAGATTTCAACCTAGTAATAATAGGCCTGAATTTACGGAGAGATATGATAAGACTACATGAAATATCCAAATTGGACAGAAGAATACATTCAGCTCAGCCTGCGCTTAAATTTTTCACTGACGTCGCTTATATCAGAAGTCTTAAGATCACGCTCCTATTCCAAAACGTTTTGCCCGATGATACAATAAAACTTAAGGCATATAGAGAGAGGAATATAGATTGTGGTATCGTCCAATAGGTTGATGATGCAGCAAGGACTGGCATTGGAAATTGTGGCGAAAAAGCGTGTATTTGTTATACAAACATACATACAAATCCCTTAATTTTTTGCGATACCAATGTATTGTTATGTAAATGTCTAATGATGGATCATATGTTTGTCGTATTAAGTGATGAGTCTATGTCCTCGATGTCATAAGCTACTTTAAGTGAATTTAACCAGACGGTAATGATTGTTGATGGATGGACTGAAGATTGTTATTTTCCAAATCTAGATTATTTTAGCACTTTTAAATATAATTGAATGAATTTCCCAAATCAATTTCAACTATTATTTAGGCAAAGAATAAGGTATAACACATTCGCTAAAACGTATAACTAGCTACTTAACAAGCCACTGGACACGACTGATATGATATGAATATATGGCATATGGTCGTATTATACCTTCAAACGAGGAGCCGTGCTTTTCGTTTGCTGGTTTGATTAACGAAAAATGGGTATTGAAGTATCATGGTTTTATCAATGAATGAGAAACTTGATTTACACAAGCTAGAATACAGCAAGGGAGATTGTCATGCTGATCCAATTAACCATCCGACACTTCGCCATCGTTAATTTTTTAGAATTAGAGTTTAAAAAAGGCATGACAACAATCACAGGAGAAACTGGGGCAGGTAAATCTATTGCAATCGATGCACTCGGGCTATGTTTAGGCGATCGTGCTGATCTTCTGATGATTGGAAACGGTGCTGATAGGGCAGAAGTAAATGCACGCTTTTCGTTACAGGAGAACCACCAAGCTCAAGATTGGCTTAAAAAAAATGATTTACAGAGCGATAATAAAGACGAAGTACATGAATGCATATTACGGCGCGTTATCACCAAAGAAGGGCGCTCTCGTGGTTATATAAATAGTACGCCAGTTACGCTGATGCAACTAAAAGAACTCGGACAGCTATTGGTCAGCATTCACAGTCAACACGCCCAGCAAAACTTACTGAAAAATGACATACAACTGTCGATTATTGATGAATATGCAGACCATAATACACTTCTACAAAAGGTAAAAAATGCCTTTCATGATTGGTCTTTGTTAAATAAACAACGTATACAAATGTTCAACCAACAAAAAACGCAAGCGAGTAAACAATTGCTTGAATATCAACTCGAAGAGCTTGATGCATTTGCATTATCAGCAGGTGAATTTCAAAAAATTGAACAGGAACATAAACGCCTCGCTAACAGTGACGCCCTACTTGAAACTTGCAGGTTAGCATTAAATCTACTCACGGACGGTGAAGATCATGATGTTTTAACGATATTAAGGAAAAATGTATTAGCACTTGAATGCCAATTAGATAATGATCAATCATTACATTCAATTATTACGTTATTGCAAGAAGCTGTTATTCAAATAGAAGAAGCAAGCAATGAACTACGCCAATTTAATGAAAATTTAGAATTAGATCCGCAACATTTTCAGTTGTTAGAGTTGCGAATGAGTGAAGCACTTGCATTAGCTCGAAAACATCAAGTCCTACCTGAGCTACTTTTCGAAGAGCATCAACGGTTGGCTAATGAATACAAAGCGCTAAACAATGATCAAGTACAAATAGAAAAATTAACAAAGGATCTTGCTTTAGCAAGAGATAATTATTTCAAGGAAGCTCAAAAGTTATCTACAAGTCGTAGGCGTTATGCAAAAACGCTCAGCCACAAAATTACTAAGAGTATTCGACAACTTAATATGCAAGATGGTCAATTTCATGTTGAATTAACCCATGATAACAGCGCCTTATGTCCGATTGGTATTGATGTCGTTAAGTTTAAAGTCAGCGCCAATGCAGGACAAGAATTACAAGAAATAAAAAAAGTAGCCTCAGGCGGAGAGCTTTCTAGGATTAGCCTCGCCATTGAGGTTATTATTAGCAACAGCGTTGCAACGCCAACACGAATCTTTGATGAAGTTGATATGGGGATCAGTGGTGAGACAGCCGCGATTGTTGGCAAATTGTTACGATCACTCGGCGAAAAAACACAAATATTTTGTGTCACACATCTAGCGCAAGTAGCTGGTAACGGGCATCAACAAATGTTTGTCCATAAACAGAGCGATGGGAGAACTACCAATACTTCGATGTATGAATTAGATCATAAGGCGCGATTACATGAACTTGCAAGATTATTAAGCGGCGACACAATAACGGCAACTACCCTAGCAAACGCACAAGAATTACTGGTTAAATGATGACAATTATCCAAGATCATCATGTTCAAAACATGTAAATTTGAATCAGTTGCAGATCTGCTTCATAAGCCTACCCTGTGGGAGCATGGAATGATAATAACTTGATCTGAAGGCAGATTACTTTCTCATTTATATCGAATAGAATGCTACAAATGAAAAAAAGATACTTTAGCGTGGCTGCAAATGTCAATTTGTATGGAATTGCTAAACAGAATATTTTATCAATTAATAGACAACAAGCCTTAAAAAAAAGGGAACATTTCTTCGTTAACTATTTTGTTTTACGATTGTGATATTGGAAGTGTATTTTCTGATAGCGGAAAAATTGTTATAAGGGCAACATTATGGCAGGTAATTGACTATTCAAAGGCAGATTCAACCGCCAAATGCATAATCGCTATGCCGCTATGCCGCTATGCCGGTAGTGTTGCTAGTATATGTTTTTCGATCATTCGAAATATCGTATTAACAATAACACTTTTCTAGGTCTATTACCCAATAGAATTAAATTTTCTTACCCCCCATAATAACAGATTATAAAGAGCACATGGGTGTGGACTGCAAGTAATTCTTTTAAAATTACTTAGGTCTGTTATATTTTGTTTCCTGTATTTCGTTTTAACTCTCTAGTAAATAGATGATTGTGTAACATTAAGGTTCAATGCTATTTTACTTTGGTTCATGCAACTTGTGTTATGAATGGGCACTTATCTCATTCCTATTGGGTCATCTGGAATGTTTTATTATTTGCATCTCTTCTCTGATCAATAGTACTCAATGTATACTGAACAACACCTCTACAAAAATATTTAAGCTGCCATTTATGCGAATATAAGTTAGTTATGTATTCTTTATAGCGTTTTATAGCGTTTCTATAGCATTTTTATAATGTTGCTATTTGGTTCAAGAAATTTTATATGCGGTGTTTTGTCTCAGTTTGAATGAAAAGAAGGCATCCTGCTTGGAGCGTTCGCAAAGGTTTAATGATAAAGTAATTTACAACTTTTCGAGAATTCGTTATGTAAATTAATAGCTTAGATAATTGTTGATAGGTCGAATAGTGTCCCTTGATCGAGGATCCGAGCAAAAGCTTGATTAATCATCTTGATAGTCACATGGCTACACACATTTTAATGGCATTTAGGTTAAGAATTAATGCTTGTATCTGATCATTTGACATAATATAAAAAAAATGAGTTAAGATAAGGAAAATAAGATAAGATCATGTGAGGTATGATAAAATGAAACTATTGGATCCTTTTTCTTTGTTTAATACCCATTCTGCACAAATTGATACAGCAGAAGAAAAAAATTATGTTGATAAGCAGTCTAGAAAATATTCATATGCTTATTCTTACGCTAAGCGGCATGTTTTAGAAAACGCAAAACAAACACTAGATGAGAACATGATTACAATGACTGTTCTTTTTAGTGACTGTAAAGTCGATAGTGCTTTTACAGACCACGAACGAATTATCATAATGCAAACTTTTAATCAGATGATTAAATGTTTAAGACTTGCATCGGCAATTTGTAAACTTTTTATGTACTTGGCTCCCTCGAACCCTAATGATCCTAACTTCATTTGTAATGAAGTTACTTATGAACCTATTTTTAAACCTGGTTACGATGCAATGTTGGAACTTGAAGAATTGCTGGACTATGCGAGCTATCCACATCATATTTTGAATATTTTTGATTCCCGAGCCATCATATTTGCTGGTACAATGAAAAAGCAAAATTTCAGATGTTTGAACCTGATAATTTGTTGTCCCCAATGCATAATGATACAAGATCAAGACTTTATGGCAAGTATCCTTCTCATAAATATAGACCGGACTGTGGATATAAAATTTCTCAGAGTTCTTCATATAAACGTTTCCCTATATTTATCGGTTACCAGTTGCTTCACTTTGGTCACAGTTTACCCAAAAGGGCATACATTCTGTTTCTTTATTTTACAGAAGCTTTGGTGGGGTCATCGGATGCGCCCTTAATCCTTAAGGATATAATAGAAGAGATGGAAAAAGGAAAAAGGAAAAAGGTATTAAAAAATGTACCCATGCGACGTAAAGATACTTTATCTGGCTCAAGCTCGGATCCTCGATCAAGGTGCAAAGAGCTGTAAAAATAACTTTAAAAGTTCAACCGTAGTGAGTCGCTAAATTTTTTAATTAAACAAGCTGCATTATTTGCAGATCATTGAAAAAACAAACAAATTTGTATACTATTTAATAGCACATTATGAAAAATATTCTAGTCGTCATATTTATGTCTGTCCTATTTGTCGGATGCAGCCAACCGATAGACGTTAAACCATTGGTAGTAACATGGCAAGAGCAGCAGTCTCGAGTTGAAAGATTAAGCCATTGGTCTTTTTCAGGAAAAATCGCATTGATCAGCCCAACTGCGCGCCATAGCTTGAATATTTTTTGGCAACAAAATGGCAACCAATTTCATATAATTCTCACAAGTTTCATTGGCTCAACGGTGCTCGACATCGAAAAAACAAAACAAACTACGCGTATTATTACCCATGAAGGAAAAACTTATTACAGTAAAGATACTGATAAGCTAATAAAAAAACTTTTAGGTTTCGTGCTCCCTATTTCGCTTTTACAAGAATGGATCAAAGGGAACCCTATGAATGCACAATTTAAGCTGAACGAAAATAATCTGGTTTTGTCATTATTCTCAACTGATCGACTTAAAAACAAATGGGCGGCAAGCTATAGTGAATACACCTCCGAAAAAAACATTTATCTGCCCACGCAATTGCAATTTAAAACCAGTGACGTCCTCATAAAATTTGCGATCCAGCATTGGGATATAAAATAATAATTAGGGTAAAGGTAAATCTTTCTCTTACCAAAGCCAAGGGATAAATGCTGAATTTGTTTTTTTATATTTTACATAATCACTGTAATGCTTACAAAGGGCACGCTCTTCAACATTTGCTTTCAATGCAAGTACAATGATCAGCAATACCCAAGCAGCAAGTTTCCAATAGACAAATTGGCATAAAACGATACCTAACCCACCGAAAAATAATGATGAATACATTGGGTGACGAATATATTTATAAGGGCCATAGGTGATTAATTTACCCGTTTCTTTTGGAATAGGCCTAACATTGAAATTACCGGGTCGGTTAGTCAATAATGTCCAAACTGAAATGCCACCAGCTAACGAAATTAATAGTAAGCCAAAGGGAGACAGTTGATAATGATCTATTGGCCATGCAATCACAACTAATAAGAAAAACTGTGCAAAAATATAGCGCATTTTTTTCTTGATCCTTATTTTTTTATGGGTTAACCTGAATTAGGGTTAGGAAGTTATTTATTTATAAAATCATTGATATTACACTTGTTTTTACCCTGGAGCCAAGTAATGAGTGTATGCCTTACCTTAGTATAAAAGATAATATCATAGTTAGTTAAAGCGTAAACATTTATGTCTATACCCATCACACTTGAATATCTTTGTTTCAGGACACCTGATTGATTCATCTTCAAGACGCAATGCTCCCTTCGGTAGGGTTAAAAAAAACTTTACCCCTCTATTCTTTTCACTTTTTAAGCTTCTAAAAAAACGTTCCTGAACAGCGTTGCCCCTGCAGTTCGCTCTTGGACTCATGCTTTGTGTTATGCAGTG
>JAGLDN010000209.1 GCA_023145575.1 Psychromonas sp. | reverse complement strand
TAACGCAGTTAATCACCAAGAGGGCAATTTTATGCCTAGCACCTTGGTACTATTTCGCTTGCTGAATTTCACTTTTACGTCACATGGATATAAACCAAAATTGACAGATACACAACTCATTACAAAAGAGACCAAATACTCATACGTCGTAACCCAAAACTAAAGAAAAAAGAATAACACCACTAAAATGAGGACTTAATATTCAGACCTAAAACATGTTAAATGAATTAGAATGGCGCTACGTATTAGCTTACATGTTGTTTTCATCAATTGATAACATCTGATTTCTTCATGAAACAATCTAATGTCAATTTGATCAGATAAAAAACAAGGTGGAAAGCTTCACACATTTTTAGGTAGAAAAGCTATGAAATATACTTTTAGATCTAAAGAAAAGCAGGTCTTGCTTGGGTATATCAAAGGTCGTATCGGAAGAGAAGAGCGTCAAGGTGTAGTAGTTAACAAACGTTCTAGAGTAGGAGATTGATACACTTGACGGTTTAATCTCCCCTTTGTGTTTAATCTTCAAAAGGGTGCGGAAATACACATCAATGCACAAAAAGCAGCAATGGAGTCCCTGCAACACGAACGGGCTTCAACTGAGTAACATCAGTGAATAATTTAAAATGAATTAACTCTACTAATAAATAGGAAAAATAGAGAGATGAATAGCATTTATGTACGAGATTTCTCTTCTGGCGGGTATATGCAGGAATACTTCACCCCGGAAGAATTCCTAGAAGAACATTCTAATGTGGGTGGTATTCACTCATACCTAAACATGAAAATAAATTTTATAACCGTCGCGAGACATGATGATTACGCTAACGGACACTGGTCGATTATTTTGCATACAGATAGTGAGATGTTAATACAAGTTGACCTGGTGCCACTTAGTTATAGGTTGTTTTTCTACGTGAACTCTCCAATAGAGTCCAGGCCTTATCATTTCGAAAATTTAATACTGTACAGTCATCGCACGGTGCGGGATGTAATTTATCTTTTGGTGGATCTTTCTATACACAATAATAGATGGGCAGGTAATGCCAAAGTGCCATATGATTGCCAAGATTTCGTACTCGCGTTCTTGAGTGGCTTTGGCTTGTCAGATGCGCAATGTTTCCCATATGAGTTAAGAAGAACTGTCACTAGGTGGAGGCCTTCTCTCATCACTGAATGTGATGAAATTGAGCGAAGAGTGTTTAACATTCACGTGCTCAAAGAAGGCTATTAGTAAGAGTCTTGATCGCTAGTTGGTGCATTTTAAAATAGAAAGTCCGCAAACGTGTAGTTAAAGCTCACAAACACAAATACTCTACCATTTACCTATCTTTATGCCATGCGCTACTTTCAAAAAGACAATTATTTATTGAAATAAGGTATTATCTAACGTAATATTGTTATAGTAAAAAAGTAAATAAAGTTTGCATGATCATGCCATTAGAATACTTTATTATTTGGGTTTATTGCTTGACCGATGACAATGTAAAAAAACACTTTAAGGTACAAAACTAAAAAAGTTAGGTTTTATACCCATGTGACGTAAAAATGCTTTGTCAGGCTCAAACTCAATGATCAGAACAAGGCACAATATAAGATAAGGCACTTTTCGATTATTCTAATGCAGTCTTGGTTTTCGAGCTAAAGCCTGACAGAGCACTTTGAGGTAATACGGGTATAGAACAGCCACTTAAGAATTAAAGTCTTTATTTTAATTCAACCCTTGGTGATTAACGCAGTTAACCATCGAGAGGGCAGTTTTATGCCTAGCACCTTGGTACTATTTCGCGTGCTGAATTTCACTTTTACGTCACATGGGTATAAACCAAAATTGACAGATACACAACTCATTACGATAAAAATTATTTGTAAATTTCTTTCTATATGATACAGATCCAGCGATTTATAACTATTTTAAAACGCATTGGCTTTTGCTATTTCCTCAACTACGTTCGCGTTCAGCATTCGCAAAACAAGCATTTAACCTGTGGCGTGTGTAGCAGTTACTCCAAGAGTAATTTAAATAAAAAAATTAGTATAAATACTCAATGTTTCATTGTTGGTGGTTTTACAATCGCCATAGATCACTCTAAGCGACCAAACAAAAGTAAAAGCTTTTAAGGCGAAGCTGCTAAAGATATTGTACAAACAAATCAAATGCTTATTATAGATTTAAAGGACATTTACTTATAGATGATCAGGGGAATATTATACATTTCACCATAACAGAATCATCAGGCAGCGAACGAGAAGCTGTTTGGAATTGTTCAAAAATAAAAGTCACAATCATTTATTGGGAGATAAAGGCTATTAATCAGCCCTTTTAAAAAGGCATTTAAATAGCGAGCAGGCAATAAAACTAGAAACGCCAGCACGCTGTGAGATGGTCGATCATCTTGAACAAACAGAACGAACTTTTTTAAATAGAACGAGTCGACTGCTTGAAAATGTCATCGGTCAGCTAACTGGTCAGTTTAATATGAATAAAGTATGGACTAGAAAACGTATACTTTATCTGGTCGATTATGTCGGAAGATATTGGCTCATGGATCAGGTATGCTTGCCAATACGTTACTCAAAAATAAACCGCTGCAACTCCAGCATGCCCTTTCTTGCTATATTAGCGCATGGCATCAACCTAAAGACAATAACAAATATAGCAAATTAAGAAATTAAAAAAATAATAATTATTATCATACCATAGGCGTGATATGATGGTTTCATAATTAATCAGAGACTCTGTCCATGCAATCTAATGCTTTAAATCCAATAGAAAAACGCACCTCGCTCTCACTTGCCTTAGTGTTTGCACTAAGGATGCTCGGCTTATTTATGATATTGCCTGTCTTTGCAATTTATGGACAACACCTTACTGGTTATTCGCCAATGTGGGTCGGTATTGCTATTGGTGCATATGGTTTAACTCAAGCCTTTTTACAGATTCCAGCGGGTATGATGTCTGATAAGTTTGGCCGGAAACCTATTATTTATGGGGGCCTAATATTATTTGCCTTAGGCAGCATAGTGGCTGGTATGTCAACATCTGTTTACGGTGTAACTGCAGGACGAGCATTACAAGGTGCAGGGGCAATTGCGAGCGCCATATTAGCACTCGCTGCTGATATAACTCGTGAGGAGCAGCGCCCTAAAACAATGGCCACGATTGGTATTAGCATTGGAATAGCATTTGCTATCGCCATGGTACTAGGCCCTATTTTAGCGCCACTCATTGGTCTACATGGGCTATTTTTTATCACAGCAGCTGGCGCTCTTTGTGGTATTGCCATTGTTAAATATTTAGTACCAAATGTTGTTAATAAAGCACCACGCGGTGAAACAATTCCTATTCCAAAATTACTCGTAGGACTTATTAAACACCCTCAGTTATTACGTTTAGATTTAGGTATTTTTATTCTGCACATGACATTAACTGCAATGTTTATCGACTTACCTCTACAATTAGTAAAAATGGGCCTTAAAGCAAATGTACATTGGCACTTATACCTTCCTGCATTATTGGTCTCATTTCTTTTGATCATACCCATGTTAATTTTTGGTGCTAAAAAAAATATGAATCGCCAATTTTTTCAATTTTCAATTGTGTTAATGGCTATCGCGCTTTTGCTAATGGCGCTTGCAAACCACTCCATTATTTTTATGTTCTTCTGTATATTAATTTACTTTACTGCCTTTAATTTTTTAGAAGCGTCATTACCTGCTTTTATTTCAATGATATCTCCAGCTGGTTCAAAAGGCAGTGCGATGGGGATCTACAGCACATCTCAATTTTTGGGTGCTTTTTGTGGTGGTATATTGGGTGGAGGAGCTTTTCAAATACTTGGCAGCTCCGGCTTGTTTTTTTGTTTATCAGCATTGATTTTATTCTGGTTTTTTATTACTTTAGGAATGCATAATCCAAGTAAAATTCGTACTTTTACCTATAACGCAAAGATTAAGGATGAAAAACACGCAGAAGATCTCACCGACAAACTGGTGAAATTACAAGGCGTACTAGAAGTTGTTACTATGCGTGACGAACAAACAATTTACGTCAAAGTAAATAAACAAGAGTTTGTCGAAGAAGATGCTAAAAAAATAATTAATTAAAACAAAGATAAACTGGAGTAAATTATGTTTAACCGTAGTGTAAATAAAGTCGTATTAGTTGGAAATCTCGGCAGAGATCCTGAAATGCGTTACATGCCAAATGGTAACGCTGTTGCAAATTTTTCACTCGCAACAACTGAAAGTTGGAAAAACAAGCAAACGGGTGAATATGAAAATCAAACTGAATGGCACAATTTGACTGTGTTTGGAAAATTTGCTGAAATGTGTGGTCAATACCTTAAAAAAGGTGCAAAAGTGTATGTAGAAGGTAAAATCAGAACTGAAAAATGGCAAGATAAAACCTCAGGTCAAGATCGTTACTCAACGAAAATAATTGTTTCTGAGTTACAGATGCTAGATTCCCGTAATGATAATCAAGGCGCACGGCAATTCCAAGGACAGCAACAAGATAGCGGACAGCAGTATCAAGGTGATCAAAATAAAAGTTTTGGTACGCCGCCAAAGCAGATGCAACAACCGCAAATGGCGCCTGAACCACCTGCTTATAGCAACCCACAGCAACAAGATGCTGTGAAACCTCAGACACAATCAAAGGCGGCAACATACACAGAGGCTTCAATGGATTTTGATGACGATATTCCGTTTTAGTACAAAATATCACAATTAGGTACTCGAAGTTATTTATGTAATCCAATAACATTTTTAATTATGAGTTACCTGTCCAATGGCGCATAGATATGTTGATTTGACATAGTGATATGAGGACTGAAATTCCTTTTGTTACCAAGTGACCTCTGTCCTTTTATTACCATGTAACCTTTAGCCAACATGGATATATACCTATGTTACCTAAAGGCGCAATGTCCGCCATTAGCTCGGATGCCATGACAAGGCATAACATTTAACAGAATTAAATTGCTACGAACAGCTACAACGTGGATCCGTTTAAAATCTGTAGATTTATACCAATATTGTCAAAACAGTCCATTGATATTTTCATTCAACCATCGCTGCCATGAACAGTAGGGATCTGCAAAAAATAGCCACATTCAAGCGATTGTGAAACCTCTTTATGATAAGCAAATTCTTTACCATTGTCTGCTGTGATTATTACAACTAAATACTTAAATGGTGTCAATCATTCAATCCTTACAACTGTCACTGTTCTCGTTAATTTATCAAAGATCCGCTTGGTTACAGAGTAACGTGTTAGGCGTTCAACTCTGGTGACTAAAGCACCGCTATGACCTTTACCGATAGCCAAATCTATCTCCCAATCACCAACTCGAGTACGCTCATTAACAATAGCAGGATGATCAATGATACCTATGCGATCCATTATATACCCGCGCCAAGCCTGCTTTTCCTTAGATCTGGAATTATATTTTTTAGCTTTTCTGCGCAAGAATTTGTAGCGCTCTCCGCCTTGCTTTTTGTCTTTAAAATGAATTTATAGATTGTTTCATCGCTGACTTTAATGATCTTTTCAATACCACACGCTAGTCCTCCTGTAATTTGTTAATGTCTTCATTTTTCTTATAGTTTAATGTAATGTATTCAATCGTTTCAAGCGTCATAACTTGATAGAAACCGCCCTTGCGCACTTTTTAATTGCCTTGCTATTTGCCTGTATAGCACAATAACCTCGCTTGCAAATATTGCGTTTCAACTCTCGTTAAATCAAAGATTGATACACACCAAGTTGCTTGACTATTTTGCTTTTATTTATTGTGCTTTTATTAAGGGCGTAAAGTTGGTATCTTAGGGTCTCAGTTAGTTGTTTATGTTTTTTCAATATTTGCATCCCTTGTCACAGGAACGGTAGTGAATGTATTCAACTGGCTGCTTTCCCAACTAATTTAAGCTATGCATTTGAGAATTGAATCTAAGAAATCTTTATTTTAATTCTACATTTCGTGAACAACGCAACTAATCATCAAGAGGGCGATTTTATGCCTCGTATCTTGAAACAATTTGCCGATCTAACTTGTCATATTGAAGTTGCATGGGTATCAACCACTTGTAAATATAAATTACGGGTTCAGTGGTGCATCAGTATTTTGAAGCGTCATGGTAATATAAAGACTAAAATTCGTTTTATGCCACATTAAATAAGGAAAGATATTATGGATGATCAAAGACGCCCAATTTATATCCCTTTTGCAGGCCCTGCATTATTAGAAAGCCCACTCCTAAACAAAGGCAGTGCCTTTACTCGAAAAGAGCGTATTTATTTTAACCTCGAAGGTCTGATCCCAGCCTCAATCGAAACAATCAATGAGCAAGTTGAGCGAGCTTATGAGCAATTGGTCACATTGGATCGTGCTATTGACCAACATATCTATCTGCGTAATATTCAAGATACTAATGAAACACTTTTCTATCGTTTAATTCAAAAAAATATAGAGATGATGTTACCGATTATTTATACCCCAACCGTTGGTGAAGCTTGTGTACATTTTTCTGATCACTACACTCGTGCTCGTGGTTTATTTGTAAGCTACCCTAAACGTTTTCGCGTTGATGACATTCTCAATAATGCAACACGACAGAATATCAAAGTCATCGTGGTTACAGATGGTGAGAGAATTCTTGGTCTTGGTGATCAAGGTATTGGCGGCATGGGGATCCCGATTGGTAAGTTAAGTCTTTATACAGCTTGTGGTGGTATTAGCCCTGCATACACAATGCCTATCGCGCTTGATGCTGGCACTGACAACCAAGCGTTATTAAATGATCCGCGTTATTTAGGATGGAAAAATCCACGAATTACTGGAAAAAAATATAACGATTTTATTGATCTGTTTATGCAAGCCGTTAAAAAACGTTGGCCCGAAGCTATCATTCAATTTGAAGATTTTGCAAAGCACAATGCCATTCCATTATTAGAGCGCTACCAAAACAAATACCGCTGTTTTAATGATGATGTACAAGGAACCGCATCTGTTGCAGTTGGATCATTACTTGCCGCCTGTAAAGCGGCTGGCACTAAAATCAGTGAACAAACCATCGGTTTTCTAGGCGCTGGTGCTGCTGGTTGTGGTATTGCGGAGGCCATTGTTGCGCACATGAAAAACGAGGGCCTTTCGGATAAAAAAGCGCGTCAACGGATTTTCTTGTTAAACAGTCGCGGACTTATTTTAGGTTCAACCACAAATCTTTACGACTTCCAACAACGTTTAGTGAAAGCTGATGACGTTGTAAAAGATTGGAAATGTCAAGGGAATGGCATTCAATTGTTTGATGTTGTGCATAATGCAAAACCAACCGTATTAATTGGTGTCTCAGGTGTTCCAGGCTTATTTAGCGAAGCCGTTATTCGTGAAATGTACCTGCATTGTAAAAACCCAATTATATTACCTCTATCTAACCCAACCAGTAAAGTTGAAGCGACACCTGCTGATATTTTGAATTGGACCGAAGGGAATGCTTTAGTGGCAACAGGTAGCCCATTTGCACCTGTTGAACTCAATGGCAAAAAACATTTTATCTCACAGTGCAATAATGTATATATTTTTCCTGCGGTAGGTTTAGGCGCTTTATCTTGTAAAGCAACAAATATTAGCGATGAAATGATGATGGCGGCAAGTACTGAACTTGCTGAGCACTCTCCGCTTGCCAATACAGGTAAGGGTCCATTATTGCCGATCTTTAAAAACATTCAAACTCTCAGCAAAAATATAGCATTTTCTGTCGCTAAACAAGCGATTGCACAGAATTTTGCTGAGCCTATGTCCGATGAATTATTGACAAGGAAAATTGAAATGAATTTCTGGCAACCTATTTACCGTGATTACAAACGTACGTCGTTTTAATGATTTCATTACATTAATTTGACGCAAAAAAACACGGAGCATTGCAGGCCATAAGGTAATATAAATGGCTATATCTTTTGCAAAACTTACAATGCAAAAGTAAGTTATTTTAAGTAGCAAAATAGAAGGTCTATTTATTGTAATTGGTATAAAAGTGAGATGCTAATAAGGAAATTAAATGAAAACATTCAAACTCAGGTTATGGATAATACTATTCTTCACAACTATCTTTTTAACCGCTTGTACAAATTCAAGCCCTTTTGCAAAAAACACCACCTATCAACGCATTCAAAAAACACACAAAATGGTTGTAGGCATGACGGGAGAGCAGCCACCCTTTAACCTTTTTGTATCCAGTCAAGGTACAATTGGTTACGACGTTGATGTAGCACAGTCGGTTGCAAAAGCATTGGATGCTAAACTTGAAATTTCCATCATGCCTTTTTCAAAACTACAAAAAGCACTTAAAGAGCATAAGATTGACATGATCATTTCAGCGTTTTCAATATCCAAAAAACGTACTGAAAATTTGTCTTTTAGTATCCCATACGCTAAAACAGCCAAATCAATATTAACCACAAAGGAAAAGTTAAAAACAATCTTTGACTCAACCGGCTTTAATCATAAAAGCATTAATCTAGTGGCACTTAAAAATTCAACCAGTGTGGATTTAGCAAAAAGACGCATTCCAAATGCCAAAATAACCACAATACCTCATTACGAACAAGCTATCATTATGATGTATAACGGAAAAGCTGACGCACTCGTTGCTGATTTAACAATATGTGAACTTAGTATTATTCGTGATACACGAAATGATTTAGTAATTTTCAAAAAGCCACTGTCAATTGAAAATATTGCCATCGCAACCAATCTAAATGAGGATCTACTCCAATCTATCATTTCAAACAATATCAAAAAGTTAATAAAAACAGGCGCGATGGACAAAATACATAAAAAATGGTTTAACGACCCTCGATGGATATCTCTTTTACCTTGATAAATCCATTTAGCGTATATACCCATGTGACGTAAAAGTGCTTTGTCAGGCTTTAGCTCGAGCATCAGAGCAAGGCATAACATTCGACCTATCAACGATTAGCTACGCTAATCATTTGTCGGTAGAATTAACGAGAACATGTTAATTCTTTTATTGTTACTCACTTTTCGAATGTTA
>JAGLDN010000208.1 GCA_023145575.1 Psychromonas sp. | reverse complement strand
TTCCAAAATTATTAAACCACTATAACCAGCCCCTTGATAGTGAAAAATAAACAGGAAACCCATAACTATACTCATCACACCAGAAGCGAGTATCTTCAGATGTGATGAGTATATATATTTAACTGGCTACTTTTCCAACTAATTTAAGCTATGCATTTGAGAATTTAATGTACGCTTCTTTGCTAAGCTTTTCGGATATGAAAAAAGATGTATTGTACGATCCACTTAATAAAGAGGATTTAAATTGTCTAAAACTGCAGCTAATCATAGCCAAAAAGTAATAGATATCAACGCTAAAACAACTGTATGTATCGTCGAGGACTGCGTTAAAATTATAACATGTAAAAGCATGTCAGTAGTTTTATGTGTCGCAAAAGGCTCAAAAGTATTCGAATCGTTGGTGGATCATAGATAGATTGGTTAAGAGATCATCAAGAATTTTTAAGTGGAATACCGACAAGACAGTCAATAAATTGTATTATAATAGCGATAAAATCAGAATGTGTTATTTTTGGTTGTTTTCCGTGGTCAAATGGGTTAAGACGCAGCAATGCTAAAGAGCAGTTCAATTTTGATGGAAAAGTAATTGAGTCTTATAAATTATACCGATTAACGATAAACTCAGCTACTCGTTGATTGGTTGAATATTGTGCCTTGATCTGTTTATCGAGCTTGCGACTGGTATTTCTCGTATCGTTACGGAAAAGATGCATCTAAAATACTTTAGGAAAATGTACAATAAATTAAAATAGACCGAGCGTTATTGATGGCTCCTATACTCGGTAGGAGCCACAGTGAGCAAGTGGTCGCATAATGCCTAGGTTATTGTATCAGATAGGCATATATTGATATCGTTATTTTCGCCAAAAATGTCTCGTAAATAGCACCATGACCGTTAATATTTCAAGTCTACCGAGTAACATGCACACCGCTAATATCCATTTAGCACTATCTGCAAAAAAAGCATAATTAGCTGAAGGTCCAATTTCTTGCGTTAATCCTGGACCAACATTTGATACCGCTGATATTGTCGCGGTCAAAGATGTAAGCATTGAATTTCCGAGTAATGTGAGTAGTAACGTTGCAATGGCTATGGTGGCAAGATAGGCCAATATAAAAGCGATTAATGATCGTAATATATCATCATTTACTTTTCTATGGTTGTATTTTTGAGGGAGCAAAGCGCGAGGGTGCATTAGTAACATAAGTTGGCGTTTTAGTAATGCGATTGCAATTTGAAAACGAAAGATTTTTATACCGCCTGATGTTGATCCTGAACATGCTCCAATAAATAACAATCCGAAAAAAATAGAGACGCAAAAAGCCCCCCATTTGGTGAAATCACCTAATCCAAAGCCTGTTGTAGTGAGTACCGAAATAACATTAAACAAGCTTAGACGAATTGCATCACGTAATGGAAATTTTCCTGAAAGTGTCAAATAGGCGGTTAATGTTACTGACACAAGGATGACTAACTTTAAAAACCCTAATACTTGGGCGTCTTTTATAATGCAGCCTATATTTTGTCGGTGAAATGATCGGACAAAGAGTAAAAAAGGTAGACCGCCCAAAAACATGAAAATAATTGCGTTCCAATCTGCAATATGTGAAAAATGCATCATTGACTGATCTGATGTGGAATATCCTCCTGTTGAAATTGTTGTAAATGCATGATTTATTGCTTCAAAAACAGTCATTCCCGAGAAAATGTAACCAATAAAACAAGCTAAAGTTAAAAGGATATAAACTATTATAATACCTAATGCGACTTGGCTCGTACGTGCTTCTTCTTTATCTGACCAATCAGATGATTCAGTTTGGAATAAGCGCATCCCCCCGACATTGAGAAAAGGAAGGATCGCCACACTCATTGCGATAAAACCAACACCACCTATCCATTGCAGAAGTGAGCGCCACAACAAAATACTTTGAGGCATGGAATCTAATCCATGTAAAACAGTACTTCCTGTTGTGGTAATGCCTGACATTGTTTCAAAAAAAGCATTGGTATAACTAATATGCTCGATGAAAATAAATGGTAATGCCGCAAAAAAACAAGACAAAAGCCAAACAGTAGCAGTGAGTAAAAACATTTCTTTTACCCCTAATTTAACATGTCGCTTCTCCTCGCCAATGTATATTAAAATAAACGAACAAATATGCGTAATAATAATAGAAAGAAAAAACTCAAAACCTCCCATCGTATGCGTGAAAAAAGCAAGCAACATTGGAAAGTACATGAAAATAGCGATCTTTGAAATAACCAGACCAACAATAAAAAAGAGAGGACGATAATTCATATATTAATTTCCCATACTATAAAAAGAAGGGACTAGGCTGGAATAATTTTTCAATATCTCCGATATATTTTTTGTTAACTATAAATAAAATGACATGATCATCAGATTCAATAACCGTTTTATTATGGGCAATTAATACTTCATTTTTACGTACAAGAGCCCCAATACTCGTACCAGGTGGCAGTTTCAAATTACGAATTTCACAGCCAATAACTTTTGATGTATTACTATCTCCTCTTGCTATAATTTCAATGGCTTCAGCTAAACCCTCGCGAAGTGAATACACATGTCGTAAATCTGCTTTGCGTACATGGGTTAATAAGGCTGATATTGTTGCCTGTTGCGGTGAAATGGCTATATCGATAATACCTCCTTGGATAAGATCAATATAAGCAACGCGCTGAATAAGTACCATGGCTTTTCTTACCCCCATACGTTTTGCTAGCATAGCGGACATGATGTTGGCTTCATCATCATTAGTGACCGTAATAATTAAATCGGTTTGATCGATATGCTCTTCTGCGAGTAACTCTTGATCAGATGAATCGCCACAAAAAACAATAGTATTGTCTAAACTTTCTGATAAATACTCTGCTCGTTTAAGATCTTTTTCAATGAGTTTAACCGAATTGTGATTTTCAAGTCTACGTGCTAGACTTTCTCCAATATAGCCTCCCCCCACGATCATGATGCGCTTGTAAGGATACTCAAGCTTCTGCATTTCGCTCATTATCGCTTTAATGTGCTTGCTTGCTGTAATGAAAAAAATCTCATCATAAGCTTCAATAATGGTTGTGCCTTGTGGACGGATCGCTTTTCCTTTTCTAAAAATTGCGGCAACACGAGCTTCAATATTCGGCGTGTGTTCTTTTAGACTAGAGAGTGCATTACCAACTAATGCGCCGCCATAATAGGCTTTGATGGCTACAAGACCTACACGACCTTCTGCAAAATGGGCGACTTGTAATGCGCCAGGATTTTGAATTAATTGGTGTATATAGTCACTGACTAATTTTTCAGGTGCGATAATATGATCAATGGGTAAGGCCCCTGTTTGAAAGAGTTCTTTTTCATACATAACAACACTTTGAGAACGAATGCGAGCAATCTTTTTAGGAATATTGTACAGCGTGAAAGCAATCTGACAGGCTATCATATTAACTTCATCTGAGTTAGTCACTGCAATTAACATATCAGAATCAGCCGCTCCAGCTTCACCAAGTGTCTTAGGGCTTGATGCATGGCCTTGTACAACACGTAAATCAAAGCGATCTTGTAAATTTTGTAAGCGCTCATTTGAGATGTCGATGATAGTAATATCATTATTTTCACCGACTAAATTCTCCGCAAGTGATGCGCCTACTTGCCCTGCACCTAAAATGATAATTTTCATGTTAAAGCGTCCCTGTATTAATAATTAATATGTTACTTTTTGTAATTTAGCATAATAAAAACCATCCATATGGTCTTCATTTGGTAAAAGTTGGCAGCCTTTTGCTATATTAGATCTTTTCGAGAGTGGGATTATTTTAGCATTGGGGGTATGTTTTAGGAAATCCGCAATTTGTAAATCATTTTCATCGGGTAAAATGGAGCACGTTGCGTAAAGTAATATCCCTCCAGATTTTAGGATTTTCCAAAGTGATTGTAAAATATTTTTTTGCAATTTGACTAATTCTTGAATATCACTGTCACGCCGTAGCCAGCGAATATCAGGATGACGACGAATAACCCCTGTTGCACTGCATGGCGCATCACATAAAATACGATCGAACTGTTCGCCCGTCCACCAATCTTCAGATTTTGAAGCGTCACCATGGATGACGGTTGCAGTTAACCCTAGACGGTTTAAATTTTCTTGGACTCGTAAGAGACGTTTTTCATTGCAATCAACAGCAACCATTTGTTTTAAATCTGGTTGAAGCTCTAATGTATGGAGCGTTTTTCCACCAGGTGCAGCGCAAGCATCTAGGATCAGATCGTTTTTTTGAGGGCTTAAATAATGTGCAGCAAGTTGCGCGGCAGCATCTTGAACCGAGACCCATCCTTTATCAAAACCAGGCAATTTATTAACATCGATTGCATTATCTAAGCGTAATGCATTACAATTTTCAATGTCGATAGTCAGAAAAGCCTCTAAATTCGCCTTTTTAAGTATTGTTTGGTAATGAAGTGTGGTGTGATGCACTTTATTGACACGTAACCACATCGGCGCTTGTTGATTGTTTTCATGCATTATTTCTATTGATTTTTCAATTCCATAGGCCTGTTGTAATCGTTTAACTAACCAAGATGGATGACAGTAACGTAGCTGATCTTGCTTATCTGCTTTTTCAACTAATTGATTTTTCTTGCGCATAAAGTTGCGCAACACACCATTTATCATCCCTTTTAATGCTGTTCTTTTGAGTGCTTTTGCACCATTGACTGTTTCACCAACGGCTGCATGACTGGGGATACGCGTGTAAAGTAATTGGTAAATTCCGATGAGAATTAAAAAATGCAGGCAACGATGTTTTCCTTTTAAGGGTTTATTTATCAGCGAGGAGCAGAAAAAATCTAAACGTGGTAGTGTCCGTAAAACTCCATAACATAGCATTTGAAGTAATGCTTTATCTTTGAGATTAATATCTTTTTGCGCGAGTGGAAGGGCTTGTGACAGCGATTCCCCTTGTTCGATAACTTGATTTAATACGATAGCGGCAACTGCGCGAACATTCACTTTAATTACCTGACAAATTTGCACTAAGGTCAAATTGCGTATTAATGGCAAAAAGAGATTTTCGTGCGTTTAGTATATCTTTCACTGGCATAGCTTTTTTACCTGAAAGTTGGATGACTTGTAAATTAATGATACCGTTTCCAGTGTTTACTTGTATGCCGTTTTTATCTGCTTTTAGTATACAACCAGCAGGTTTATCGGATTGTTCATTAATGTAAGATGCTTTATGCACTTTGATGCTATTATTTTGAACTTTAAAATAGCTTATTGGCCATGGGTTGAAGGCTCGAATACAACGTTCAATCATTTGTGCATCATTATCCCAATTAATTAACGCCTCTTCTTTGCTTAATTTTTTAGCGTAATTTGCCAAGTTATTATTTTGCATCTGCGGTGTTAATTTACCTTCGGCAAGTAGATTGATTGTTTCAATTAATGTTTCAGGCGATTTTTCAGCCAGTTTTTCATATAATGATGCACTGGTTTCATCTGCGCTAATTTGGCAGATGGTTTTACAAAGGATATCACCAGTATCAAGCCCTTCATCCATTTGCATAATGGTAATACCTGTTTGTGTATCTCCTGCCCAAATTGAACGCTGAATTGGCGCTGCGCCGCGCCAACGTGGTAATAATGATCCATGTACGTTTAAACAACCTAACAGTGGCGTTTGTAATACGCTTTTAGGTAAAATTAATCCGTATGCGACAACAATCATAATGTCGGAATTTAACGCCGCCAATTGATTGATAATTGATGCCTTTTTAAAATCGATTGGCTGATAAACAGGCAAATCATGTGTTAGAGCAAGATTTTTTACTGCGCTAGCTGTTAATTTTTTCCCGCGTCCCGCAGGGCGATCTGGTTGGGTGTAAACCGCAACAATATTATGCTCTGAGTCAATTAATGCATTGAGGTGTTTAGCTGCAAAATCAGGTGTTCCTGCAAAAACAATATTTAAATTTTTCATCATTAATTTTTATTTATTCTTTAAGGTTTTGATTGATACGTTGATTTTTTTCAAGTCTTGTATAAATTCTTTTTTGTTTAAGCTTGGAAAGGTAATCAATAAAGAGCCGACCCTCTAAATGATCAAGCTCATGTTGAATACAAATAGCAAGCAATCCATCAGCTTGAATTTCTTTGTCTTTTCCTTCTAAATCAATAAATTGAACGGTTACAAATTCTGATCTCTTTATATTTGCCTTTGTTTCAGGCACTGAAAGACAGCCTTCTTCTGACTCTTCTTCGCCTGATTGAGTTGTAATTAAAGGGTTAATGAGCACAATAGGTTGATCGCCCTCTTTTGAAACGTCTATTACTATGATGCGTTTATGTATGTTGACCTGTATTGCCGCAAGCCCAATACCGTGCTCTTTGTACATGGTTTCTAACATATCTTTTGTTGTTTGCTTTATTTCCGATGTTATTTTATTAACAGGCTTTGCCACAATGCGTAGACGCTTATCAGGAAAATGTAATACACTAAGTAAGGTCATAATGTTGATTTGCTCTATAATTATCAATGAATGTTAATTTTAATCATTTTTGCTCAAAAAAACAGTTTTATTCTTATCTAAATAAGGATTGTTATGAAATTCATATTAATAGTAACTTTTTTACTTGGGCCAATATTGCCTTTTATCACTTTTTCAGATACCCTTACGCTAAAAGAAAGCTATCCAAAAGTGTACACAGTAAAAAAAACCGATACACTTTGGGACATCTCAGAAAAGTTCTTAATGTCGCCGTGGTTATGGCCTCGCTTATGGCATGCTAATTCGCAAATAAGCAATCCGCATTTGATCTATCCTGGTGAGGTATTAACACTGGTCTGGATTGGTAATAAACCGCAATTAACACGTAAAAGAATAATAAAAATATCTCCTATCGTACGCAAATATAGTCAAAACGATCCAATTCCGACCATTCCGCTGTCGAGTATTGCAGCTTTTTTATCTCGTGATCATATTGTCGAATTAACACAATTAGAGGGTGCTCCCCGTATACTTGGTGATGCTGTAGGTACTCCTCGTTTTTTTGAAGGTGATATTTTTTATGGCGAACGAAATTTTGATAAGAAAAAGCTATATGGCATATATCGTGTTGGCGATCGCTATGAAAATTTAAAAACGGGAGAAGGATTAGGACAAGCAATTACCTTTATCGGCCTTGCAGAGGTATCTAAGAACAAGCATGTAAAATCATCAGAAAAAGTTACCCCTTTTGATTTTATAAAAAGTAGGCAAGATGCTCAACAAGGTGATTTGATCTTGCCGATTCCAGAGTATGAAACATATCCAGCTTACTTTATTCCACAACCGGTCAGTGAAGAAATAACAGGGCATATTGTTGCCACCCTAAATAATCGAATGACTATTGGGAAATGGGATGCAGTTGTGATTGATAAAGGTGTTCGAGATAATATTCAAATTGGATCTGTTTTTGCCATTTTGCGTCATGGTGTTGGAGTGATGGTTGCAAAAGATAAAATTAGTTATTATTCTGATGGCAATAAAATACAAAAAGTAGGCGGACCCGATCTACTCCTTCCACCAGAGCAAATTGGCGAATTATTGGTTTTTAAAGTATATAAAAAAGTAAGTATTGCACTAGTGATGCGCAGCTCTTATGTAATGAGACCGCGTGATATTATTCATGGATTGAATTTTTAATGTGAGGATCATATTATTCAACAAGATTTACTTGCGCGCCCAGGTCAAGATACAGATATTCAGCGAATTACTCGTTGGATGATCCTTGATGCTATCCCTGGAATACAAAAAAGAAATATTTTTAAATTATTGTCAAAATATTCTATAGAGCAATTATTTCAATTATCTCCTAAACAATTACGGCATCATGGATTTTGTGATAAGCAAATTTCAGCATTGCTCAGACCAAGTTACAAGCAAATAGAACAAAACTTAAGTTGGATTAATCATGCTGAAAATAAATATATTATCTGCTTTGATAGTCACACTTACCCAATGCAATTAAAAGAAATAAATTCAGCACCTTTTGTTCTTTATCTACACGGAAATGTCAGTTTGCTTAAAACGCCGCAAATAGCAATCGTTGGCAGTCGACGATGCAGTCCTTATGGACAAAACAAAGCCTACCAATTTGCAGCCTCCCTAGCAGATCTTGGGTATACTGTGACCAGTGGACTTGCTTTAGGCATTGATGGTTTTTCACATCAAGGTGCCTTAGACAATAGTGGTTACACGCTTGCAGTATTGGGCACTGGTTTAAATAAAATTTACCCAAAAAGACATGCTAAATTAGCCCAAGATATTATTGAAAATGGCTTACTTGTTTCCGAGTTTTGGCCAGAAACAAATGCACTTCCAAGTAATTTTCCGCGCAGAAATCGCATTATATCTGGCCTGTCTTTAGGGGTTTTTGTTATTGAAGCCGCTAAAAAAAGTGGATCATTGATCACTGCACGTTATGCGGCAGAGCAAAATCGTGATTTATATGCACTACCTGGTTCAATTGATAATCCACAAGCTTGTGGTTGTTTGGCGTTAATTCAAGAAGGCGCAAAACTGGTAATGCAGGTTGACGATATTGCTAATGAGTATGCTCATTTATCACTAACCAAAAATAAAAATTATCCCTTAAAAAGCAACCCCAAAAATCATATAGATACAAAAACCAATAAACAGTATCCTTTACTCAAATACATTGATTATCATATTACCTCATTAGAAGAATTGCTTCAAAGGACACCATTTGATATTATTACACTTCAAAATCAGTTAATTGAACTTGAAATGGCCGGATGCATCACCATAACCACAGAAGGTTATTTACGAATTTAAACAAAAAGTAAAGGAACTAAGCATGTTTAGTGTTATTATTTATCTTTTTGAGAGCTTTTTTGCATTCAATCACACCGATCAAATAAACGAAAAAGAGATTGAAACAGTATTACTTGAAGAAGGATTTGATCATCAAGATGTTATAAAAGCAATGAAGTGGCTATCTAACCTCCAGCGCATTTATGATAAACGACCAGATAGTATAACGAGTTTACCTCAAGCAACATCATCTCGAGTTTACACTGAAAATGAAATCTTGCGTTTAAGTAAGCAAAACCGTGGTTTTATAATGTATTTAGAGAAAGCAGAGATTTTGACTGCGATCACACGAGAGTTAGTTATTGACTGCGTGATGAGCCTAGATACCATTGGATTAGAGCAATACGATTTTCAATGGCTTGTTCTGATGGTACTGTATAACGATCCTCAAGATAAGAAAGCTTATCAACAATTGGAATCAATATTGTTTGATATTGATACCTCAATAATACATTAGAATTGTGAAACTTGCATTACATCATAAATCGTTAGATGAGCTGTTTGCTGAATGTAGTTTAGATTTATATAGTTGCATTGGAAAAAAGGGTGATTTTTGGTGATGATCGGCTTACCATAAATGCAAACATATACGGCGTACGTATGGAAAAACCACATGAAGAAAATCTAACAGGAACAAGTTGCCCAGAGTGCACTCGTTTAACACAAGGGAGATATGGACTGTTTATTATTTGTTATGTTCATCGTGCTTGTCAATATAACCAGTAACTTTCAGAGGAATGCTAGGTCATAAAAATAATCATTTAACTAAAAAGAGGCGGCGATAACTTGCCCATATTGTAAAAATATCGTTGATTGAGCAGTATTCGCGCTTCGGTAAGCAATCTTATGTTTGCAATACATAGCTACAAATATGTCCTTAATGATCAACCTATTAATGAATCTTCTCCCTATTTGCCATTTAAATACTCATTAGAAGACAAACTGCCAGTCAAACTCTCCTTTTCTGCCCACCAAAACAATGTAGATTTAAAGGAAAACCGCTATAAAAACATTTTATTCTTTAACCTCAACGCATGATGTATTTCAATGATACCGAGTATATCGGTAGGCGATCACTAAAGCCACTTAGCTATATTTATCCCATGGCATTCCATTCAATCGTTATTTATAAAGTACTATGGCAATAATTAAGCGACTGGATGATCGGTTGTTTTCAAGGTATTTATTATTGCAAAAACATCAATGTCGTAGAGGATCCAATTTAACTTTTTTCCATCAATTGAAATTACATCATTTTTATTTTTAACGGACACTTTAATGGTTCTTTATCGAGCGATTTTGGCCAAAAGATTAGCCTGTTTTATCCCAAACCAAATTAGCTAAGCAACTTGGTGTGCATCAATCTATGATTTCGCTAAAGTTGAAACACAATATTGGCAAGCGAGGTTATCGTGCTATACAGCCAAATAGTAAAGCAATTAAAAGGCGAACAATAGCTTTTTGCTATCGCGTTATGACGATTGATCCGATTGAATGTATTTCATCAAAACTCAAAGAAAAATGGAGCCCTGAGCAAATAACAGGGCGGTTAAAGAGTGATATTGAAAATACCATTAAAGTCAGCCATGAAACAAACTATAAGTTCGTTTGGGAAGATATAAAGCAAGGCGGAGAGCTCTACAAATTCTTGCGCAGGAAAGCGAGGTTATATAGTTCCAGATCAAAGAAAAAGCGACTCGGCGCGAGTATATAAAGGATGGAGTAGCTATCATAGATCGCCCTCCTATTGTTGATGAGCGTACTCGAGTTGGTGATTGGGAGATAGATTTGGTCATCGGAAAAGGCCATAGCGGTGATCTCCTCACAATAGTTGAGCGTCTAACACGTTAAACTGTAACTAAGCGATCCTTTGATAAATCAGCGAGAATAGTGAATAATGCAACAATTGAATTATTGTTTCCATTTAAAGATTTAGTTTTAACAATCACAGCTGACAATGGTAATGAATTTTATTATCATAAAGAAGTTTTTAAAAAGCTTGAATGTGATTATTTTTTTGACGATCCATACAGTTCATAGCAGCTAGGGTTGAATGAAAATACCAATGGACTGTTACGACAATATTGATCTAAATCTACCGACTTTAAACTGATCTATGATGAAGCGGTTAAAAGAAATTTAATTCAGTTGAATAATCGGCCAAGAAAAGTGATATCATATCAGACACTATTCGAAATGATGCTGAAATATATACTAGCACTAGCAGTGTGACGATTATGCATTTGGCGGTTGAATCTGCCTGGTAAATACAAGAAACTGCGATGAACATGGATCAAGTCAAAGCGTCCCTGCCACCATCATTGAAAGACTATTATTCGCTTTATTAAAATCAATGAGTTACCGGTATAAGTAAATTTTTTTAATTGATCTGGGTGGACGGATAATAATTGATTCAACTTTTGAAAAAGCAAATCAAGCTCCATATCATGAAATTCGACCGCTACACCATTGCAAAGCTTAACTCGACAGGTGCAGGGGATATTTTTAGGTGCATCCATTTTAGATGCGGTAACTGGTATTAACGGATCTTCATTCGTTGTTACCAATGGGACCGCCCATTTTCAGGTCACGTGGATTTCACAATAGAATGCTTGAACTGATATTTTGTTTTGCATAAGCGGCATAGAAATATTAGGTTGTTCAGCTTTATTGATATGATCAATCCAGATCTACTGACATTAAGAAAGTTGAATTTGTTGGATGCAATGCTCCTATTATAGAAAGATATAGCCTGCCATATTTTATGGGTTAATATTAGATGTAGTTAGTTGATCGCTTACGTTTAATACAGTGCTGATTTATTCAAAGATTGCCTATCGCTCCATGGCATAGCACAAAGTATGAGCAGGAGGTGGAACTGCTGGGACAATGCCGTACAAGAACGTTATTTCAGAAGCTTGGAATGCGGCTATTTAATTTCTTTGATCTTAATCAATCATGATGCTGTAATTCACGCTACAGTGTTCTATATTAGGTATTACAAGAAGAAGAGACTTTAAAAATGTAGATTAGAAATCATCCAAATAACTCGCTCATTTTAGTTATACCTCGCGATGCTACCGTATGATCCATATTAGTCAAAATAAAGAATTAATCAAGAAGAAATGTATATTAATTCTTCGCACAGCGAAGCGATGAGAATTGATTAAGAAGATGTCTTCGATGTCTCCGAACAGTAAGTAAATTTACACTTCCATACTTTAATAGGAAGTGTAAATTACATCATCACAACAAATTAAAATTTAATCATTTTTAATTGATTGAGGACGTATTCCCTCCAATATCATTGCAATTTATCACCGTTCGCATTTTGAGTTCCATTTTCTGTTGCATTATGCAATTTATCACCGTTTGCATTTTGAGTTGCATTTCCTGTTGCATTATGCAATTTATCACCGTTTGCATTTTGAGTTCCATTTCCTGTTGCATTTTCTGTTGCATTATGCAATTTATTACCGTTTGTATCTGCAGTTGAATTACCAGTTACATTTTTAGTTACATTTCCTGTTGCATCACCGTTTGCATTTTGAGTTCCATTTCCTGTTGCATTATGCAATTTATTACCGTTTGTATCTGGAGTTGAATTACCAGTTACATTTCCTTTTGCATCACCTTTTGCATCTTCAGTTGCATTGCCGTTTGAATTTTGAATTGCATCACCGTTTGCATCTTCAGTTGCATTGCCGTTTGAATTTTGAATTGCATCACCGTTTGCATTTTGAGT
>JAGLDN010000207.1 GCA_023145575.1 Psychromonas sp. | reverse complement strand
TTGCATCACCGTTTGAATTTTGAGTCCCTTTTTGTATTGAACCATCGGTATTGTGTTTGTTACCTCCACAACCGCTTAAAGTCATGCTTAATGCAAACACACAAATAACCAAAGCAATTAATTTTGACGTAATATTTTTCATATATTTTCTCTCATGTTTTAGGAAATTAAAAATCAAACAATAAATTAGTTAATATTAAATTAATGTATTAAAAATCAACAAAGAAAGTCATATCTCATTATAAAATAGATCATTTATTTGACAAAAAACCAGCAAGATTGCGTGAACAATTTTAAACTGCAAATTTGTTCACCTATGTTGTTCGAGTTTAATCAATTAATACAATTATAAATTTCAATAAAACCTTCTTCATTAATCTACATAATGACACAATATACATGCAAGGTCAAGATGTATACAGAAATAGTCTAATTACCCAATAAATCTAAGTAATTTAATTAACAACCTTATGCCTAGCTTAAAGTAATATTTAACAAAAAATAAGTATTGATCTGAATTTAAAAGTAGGTTTTTTTTAGTGTTATTAGAAAATGACAAAAGAATAACAGAGATTGCAAATACGAATAGTATAACCGAAATGGATCTTGCAAATTGACAAAAAAATATCTATAGATGATGCAGTAATAGCAATGTAGCCTCCTAAGGCAGTTAAAGGATACAAACAGTGGTTTGTTCCTGCTTACGAAAAAATAATATCCGCCTAAAAATTGTAAAGAAGATGAATTTTGAAAAATAGTGGCTTGAAAAAAGTTGAATACTTTGTTTATATGATAAAAATAGGCAGTCCAAACCGCCAAATGCATAAGCGTCATGCCGTTTGTGTTTGCATATGTTTCACCATTATTTTAAATGGTGTTTGGAATAAGATCACTATGACTGGTCTATTATTCAACTGAATTAAATTGCTTTTAACCGCTTTATCATGGAGCAGTTTAAAATCTGTAGATTTAGACCAATATTGTCGTAACAGTCCATTGATATTTTCATTCAACCCTCGCTGCAATGAACAGTATGGAACTGCAAAAAATAGTCACATTCAAGAGATTATGAAACTTCTTTATAATAAGCAAATTTTTTACCATTGTCAGCTGTGATTGTTAAACCCAAGTTTTTAAATGGTACTAATAATTCAATTGTGCCGCCTGTCACTGTGCTTTTTATTTATTAAAAACCCGTTTGGTTACTGTGCAACCAGTTACCGATACAGCAATTGTCAGCAATCGCCAACAAAACACCACTATGTCCTTTCTATGGTTACATAAATTTCCCAATCACTAACACGAAAACGATCATCGACAACAGCAGTACGCTCTTCTATACCCATCACACGTGAAGGTGCAGGTTTCAGCGAGAATTTAAAAGCTTAGAGGCAAGGCATTGATTGAAGAGAATGGTTATTCCCTTGCCAAAATCAATAACAATGCATTTACCCATGTGACGTAAAAGTGCAAATTCAGCAAGGGAATTAGTACCAAGGTGCTAGGCATAAAATTGCCCTCTCGATGATTAACTGCGTTAATCACCAAAGG
>JAGLDN010000206.1 GCA_023145575.1 Psychromonas sp. | reverse complement strand
AATAAAGACTTTAATTCCTAAATAGTTATTCTACATAGAGATTTTATAACAACGCGCTTTGGTATTAGTTGCCTTGCCCTGCGGGGCACAAGCTCGAAAACTAAGACTGCGTTACAATCATCTAAAAGTGAATAACAATTACCTAATATTGTTCATTGTTCTGATCATCGAACTTGGACCTGCCAAAGAATTTTTACGTTACATGGGTATAAGCCTTCAAAACTCGCCCTTTGGGGATCAACTGAGTAAATCATATTTTGCGTTGCAATACTCAAAAAATGAATAACAATAAAGGATTAAAGTCTTTTGCTTAACCCTATCGAAGGGAGCATTGCGCCTTGAACATGAATCACTCAGGTGTCCTGAAACGGGTATCTTCAGGTGTGATGGATATATATATTCAAGTGGCTACTTTTCCGACTAATTTAAGCTATGCATTTAGAATTGAATCTAAGTTTGGTATAATAGCTAAACTTTAATTTTAAAATACTGATGTTATGAATCGCATTTTTACCGATTATTAAGTGACATTTTTAGACATCGATGCGATCCAGATTCTAATTAAAGGCTATGTAACATTACTTAGTTAGTTGCTATAGAGATTTTATAACTTTACTCATTGGTGAAAGTCGCGGAGCGCTGCGAGTTTTAGCTCGGTTCTATTATGAAGAAAAGGCTCCCCAGCGTTGCAACAACCGAAATGGGAGTAACCATAAACACATTAACTTTTTACCATTAATTTGTTAAGCAAATGGTTAGTGTAAGCTAATGGTTGAAAAGCCCAATGTTCTGCCTTGATTTGCCATCCGTGTTAAAGCCTGATAAATCATATTTACGTCACATGGGGCTGTCGTTATAAGCTCGCCTGTAAAATTGTTCGGCTTCGGTCTATTGTAATTAACTGTTTTTCGCCAAGCATTGTCATATCGTGGCGAGTAAGCTGATCAATTAATGGACCAACGACTTCTTCGCCCAGTTGGTAATCAGAAAAACGCGTTTTAATCTGCATATCATTAAAAAATTGCTCTGTTTTCTCAATGGCAAGTTTGATTGTTTGCTCATCGTTTTTACCGATAATTTTCCAAACGCGTTGTGCGTATTGCAGTATTTTATGATGTTTACTTTCACGCATTTCCCACATGACACGTGGCAATACAATCGCCAATGTTTGCGCGTGATCAAGGTGGTAAAGCGCGGTGATTTCATGGGCTATCATGTGTGTCGCCCAATCGTGTGGTACACCAGCACCAATCAAGCCATTTAATGCTTGTGTCGCACTCCACATAACATTGGCATTGACATCATTATCTCTTTCATCCGTGAATAATTTAGGGCCCTCTTCGATGAGCGTTTGTAAAATGCCTTCTGCAAAGCGATCTTGAATTTTAGCATTCACATCGTAGGTTAAATATTGCTCTATCGTATGCACAAAGGCATCAACTACCCCATTAGCAAGTTGTCGAGTCGGCAAAGAATTCATTACATTTGGATCAAGGATCGCAAAAACAGGTTGCACTTTTTTATTCTGAAATGAGAGCTTATCTTTGCTGGCTTTTTTAGTGATAACCGACCCGCAGTTTGATTCTGAGCCTGTTGCGGGCAAGGTGAGTACAATCCCTAAGGGTACTGCTTTTTTGATTTCGGCACCTTTTGATAAAATATCCCATGGTTCACCTTCAAAATAGACCGCTGCCGCAATGAATTTACAAGCATCAGCCACTGAGCCACCACCTACTGCCAGAATAAAATCAACGTCATTTTTTTTGACTAATTCAACGGCTTGCATTGTTGTCTCATACGTTGGATTCGCTTCAATCCCCGAAAATTCAATGGTATTATGTTTTTCTAGTGCGCTGATCACTTGATCATAAACACCGTTATTTTTAATGCTACCACCACCATAAGCAATCAAAACTTTCGCAGATAGTGGAATTTCGCTGGAAACTTTTGCAATTTGATCGTGGCCAAAATGAATCAGCGTTGTATTGCTAAAAGTGAAATTTAACATGATGTAATTCCTTGTTATAAATGTTATTTAACAGTAAAAAGCCTTAGGCGCTTATTTAAGTCAATATCGCTCTGGCCCACTTGAATTTTAATGCCAATTGACTTGAAACAAACTCAAATGCAGAGTAAATTCGTAGGTTATATACCCCTGTTTTATCTTGATAGTTGGATGGGTAAAAACCGAGTCATGTATTTACTCTAGGCAACCAGTGGAATGAGTGGAACAATGGTATCGTCTGGTCCCCCTTCATTAATTGTTATCAGTAGCTTTATACTAAGGGTATTTATCCTGATAACAGAGTATATTGGATGCGAACTATCATCAGCCCAAAAGGCGGCGGGCACATGATATTTTGGACACTGATTACTATACCACATATCGATAATAAAACAATTGTCTCCCCAGCGGGTAAAAAGCTCAATACTTGCTCTTCTATTGACAACAACGAACGGATGATTTTCAACAGTGAGGATCTCTATTTTAGCGTCATAACTTGGGGGATGCAAATGCAGCAGCACTAAATAAGCCACCGCCGCCGCACAGTCTATGCAGTTACCAGTTTTAAGCGAAACAGTTTGCCTGCCTTGATTGAGCCAAGATTCTTTATTTTGATTGATACATCGTCCACCTAGGGTGCTTGGTGATCTGCCTCTTCCGCATCTAATACCAGCAAATAGAAGCACCATTGAATTTTTTCTATCTTGTTCTGTCATCTCCTTAGTATTTCCACCTATATCTTCAAATATGGGGTCAGTAATGCTTATCGAGTGCATATTGTAAGTTACGGCGGTCATGCGGGAGAAAAGACTTCGTGATGTGTCGGATGGCATAAAACTCCTAGTGTTGGTTTATATAAATATACGCTGCGTAGGATCAGTATTTAACCGCTACACCTTGATTTTTAATTTCGCATTTGTGGTTAATTTGCCGATGAAATATCGCGGCTTAAGCTTACATCCTTACATCGGATTTTCGTTTTGTCTTGTTGATCAATATGGAGTACAAGTTAGATTAATTTATAATTAATTGTCATTTTACCACAATATATCCGATATTCCAACATTCCGACCCAGATACTGATAGTAGGATAGATTAAATAAAATACTGCAAACCTTTGTTTTATGAGCGAATTTAGTCCAGAAGTGACACAATTAACAATCAGAAGAAAAGTGCCTTGTTCTTTTTGGCTAAAAAACATACTTGATGGGGAATGACAGATATATAACCTTGTTACCACAATATTAAAATTCAGCATGGCAAATTGTGCCGAAATATGAGCATAAAATTGTCTTCTAGATGATTATTTGTGCTAATCATTGAGTGACATTTGCTGTTGCGCTTTAGTTCTGATCATCGAGTACGCGGCTGATGTTTTATCTTGATAGTCGCATGGGCATATCATCACTTAATATGATTTTAATATTAACTATGGGGGCACGCTCACAGTGTTCAAACCGAAGTAATTATAAAAATAGTATCATTAGATCCCTATCAATTCATTAAGAGCAACATCCGTTAATGCAAAATTATATCAAAGGGGGAACACGGATAATTTAGCCGTAATATAATCAGATCTGACAGAGGTGAAATTGTTGTTAAAATGAGAAAAGTACAATGTAGCTCTTCTCATATGTACCCCAGAGGTTACTAGAACAAGTTTATTAACAATATCTTCGCCAAAACGAAAACCAGCCCATTTAGCCAAGTTTTTATTCTGTATGTGATTGATTCATATTGAGCGTAAAATTACATTTTGATCTTAAATTGAAATTGGCGAAGGTATTGTATTTAACGATCTTATTGGTAACATTAGCGTTTTCTTAAGTGTTATTACTCTTTGGCTCTTCTGTTATATCCTTGCTATTAACACCAAGCGAAATGAGATGTTTTTTATAAACGTCAGCTTTAGTTTTACCATTTTTCATTGGATTTACACCATTAGTAATAATATTACATTTACGTGAGTGGCGAATATTATCATGATAGAGGATCATGGTTTATGCTATTCGTCCATAAGAAAAATAAGTTGTGTCAATCTTATTTTCAATTTTTTTGTGCCAGTGTCTAAAAGCACAATTACCCGAGAATTTAATGATTGGTTGGTCTTCATAATTTTGTTGTAATTTGTTTAATAATTGATGTTACGCAGTAAGCTAAAATTTTAGATTAAAAACCTGTTAAAGTGACGATATGAATAAAAACAAACAAATATTTTAGCTGTATATTGATTACTTTTAACTTCATTGAGCTATACAACGGCGACAGGTCTATCGAATCTTTTAGATGGAGGGATCAGTCACGACCAAATTACCCGCTTCTTATCTCACAAACAGTTTACTTCGGCTGACTTGTGGGCAAATGTAAAAAAGAGGTGCGTCAAATTGAATTTGATGATCTCGTTTTAAT
>JAGLDN010000205.1 GCA_023145575.1 Psychromonas sp. | reverse complement strand
ACAGTGGCAAGATAACTCCAACCTTGGTTATTCCTAATGTAAGTAATATCACCAACCCAATGGGTGTTAATGGTTACCGGGTTAAATTGTCTTTTTAGAATATTCGAAATATTTGGTTTTTCATTACCCGCTGGATAATAATGAGGCTTTTTAGGGATCTTTGCTACGATGCCAGAGACCTTCATCAATCTAGCGACTTTAAACGTACCAATTGTAACCCCTTCTTTTAATAATTTTTTATGCATTCTTCTGGGTCCAAAGCAATAGAGGTGCTCTTCATGTAATTCCTGAATTCTTGTAACAACCAAATCTGTTTTAGGATCACTAACATGAGCTTCAAGCTCTTTGTAATAGCTTGAAAGAGGAACATTAAGCAACTTGCATACGTTATGGATGTTAATTCCAGTATCCACCTTCTTCATCCGAATCAATACCGCAAGACTGGATTGTCGCGAATGAAAAAGGCTGTTGCTTTTTTTAATATTTCATTGTCCTCCTTGGCTTCTTTTAATTGTCTCTAATTCTTGAATTAGCCTTATACCAATGAAATTTAAGAAGTGACCGAATATTGCGCAGGAAAAATTATCACTAACAAGGCGTGAGTTGCAGGAGATAGTTGTTCTCACTTCAAAACTCATAACGCAGATAGGGGGAATTTTAACTAGCAAGATTGATCACCTTTTTAGTTCCATTGGTATTAGTTTGGGATCTAATGCAGTTTTATTTTTATTAGTTTCACCAAGTTGTTCTGATAAATGTTGTTTTTTTCCAACGGTTCACAGCTGTCAAACCTGCACCAGATATATCCATAATTTGCTTAGTAGTGTAACCCTCTTCAGTCATTAACTTTGCATATCCTAATTATTGATCTGGTGTAAACTTTGTACGTTGTTTACGAATTTTATCTGTCATATTGAGCTCCTGTTTAATTAATTTAAGAGGCTATCAAACCTTCCAAAATTATTAAACCACTATACATGTCTCAGCCTTAAAAAAGGCCTAACAACATTTGGTTTAAAAACGAAGCTTTATATCAAAGCACAAAAAGCAACAGTTGAGGCCTTGCATACGGAGCAAGCCACAACTGCGTTACATCAGTTATGTAATTATCTTGTATTCGAGATAATCATGATAAATCACTTCAATAAGCACATGGATATATTCTATTACACGCCATCATATTCCACTGACTTAGCAAAGTAAGCCATAAAGAATCCCCAATTGGAAGCATTGCTAATCGCATCATCACGAGCCGTAAGTGCCAAACTTTGACATTCATCTGCTGTATCGATACTATTTCTAATCGGCAATATTTCATCGACGTTAGTTACATGCGCCACTAAATAAATACTCGCTCCTGCACAAATCACTTGTATGTACTCTTGTAAATGTGTATATGGCAACAATATGTTAAAGTCAACATTCACATTTAAACCCATCTTGTAAGATTGGCAATGTGAGCAGTTCCCTGCTACACACTTTTGTCTACTGTCTGGCATAAGTGTAGATTGCCACTCGTGAAAGAACGTGTCTTGAGCGGCAGCGGCATCGTGAGCGTTATCGAGAGCTAAAGTAGCAGCGGCACTTTCAGGAGAAACGTAGGGGGGACCTAGTATGGTGTGGCCTCGGAAGTGCCTGAAGAAACCACTTCGCCCTAAATTTTCTTCATGGAGCTGATGTCGTAGATCACGTGCTTTAGCATGATTATTACTTACGTTCAGCATAAAAAAATTGTCGGTATTAGTAATACCGGAACTACAATATGCATTCTGAGCATTATGATTTGTTACATTATAAAATGTAAGTTGTTGTGCTGTATTAGTCAATTCCTTACAAATTAGTAATACTCCATTTTTTACAAGTGCAACCGTCTGTTGATCAGATGATCCGAACCACAACTTCAATTTATCATAATCATTTTCAAAGTCCATCAGAGCAGCACGTCTTGCGACTAATGAAGTTTCAATGGCAGCGTCTACACTGTGTCTAAGTTTGGCTTCTTGAGCTGGTGTAAAATCATAATTTGGACTATGCTGAAATTTAACCATTATATAACCGGGGGGGCTCCTTCGTAAATTTTGCATTTCGATGCCAATATATGAGTGACGAATTTTTTTTCTGGGCTTTCTCTTTAAACAGAACATTAATAACTCCTTTAAATCTAAAATGTATACTATGAAAATATATAGTTTGAGCCTTTCTTAGTTAAATTAATTTACGATAATCAGCTATTCTCAGTTAATTTATCTTGATCTATTCAAAATTACTGCCATATTATTTAGGATCCATGAAAATAACATGAGTTAGGGATAACGAAGTTCAACATCGAGAGGGCAATTTTATGCCATGCTACTCGTAATTTATGTAATTATCTTGCAGTCGAGATAATCATGATAAATCACTTCAATAAGCACATGGGTATATTCTAATACACGCCATCATGCCATCATCTTCAACTGACTTAGTAGCAA
>JAGLDN010000204.1 GCA_023145575.1 Psychromonas sp. | reverse complement strand
AAAATGCTTTGTCAGACTCAAGCTCGATAATCATAACCAAGCACAATATTAGGTAATTGTTGCTCACTTTTCGATTATTGTAACGCAGCCTGTGTTTTCGAGCTTGTGCTACGCAGGGCAAGGCAAGGCAACTAGAACCAAGGCGCGTTGTTATAAAATCTCTATGTAGAATAACTACTTAGGAATTAAAGTCTTTATTTTAATTCGAACTTTGGTGATTAACACAGTTAATCACGAAGAGGGCAATTTTATGCCTAGCACCTTGGTACTATTTCCCATGCTCAATTTGCACTGTTGCGTTACATGGGTATATAGTTCGCAATCCTATTGACAAGAACAATTAATCTTTTTCTACCTGAGAAAACTCAAGATCAACAGGCGTTGCGCGGCCAAAAATTGAAACAGACACTTTTAAGCGATTTTTTTCATAATCCACATGTTCAACTATTCCACTAAAGTCGATAAAAGGACCATCTACAACGCGCACTATTTGCCCAGCTTCAAACAAGGTTCGAGGACTTGGAGAATCGTGGGATATTTGCAAGCGATTCATAATATTATCGACTTCTTTTTGCGAAATAGGTGCTGGACTCTCTTTTGTCCCACCAATGAATCTTAACACCCTATGGATATTTTTTACTAGATGCCAACTTGCATCATTCATTGCCATTTCAACTAGCACATAACCTGGGAAAAATTTACGCTCACTTTTACGTTTTTGGCCTGCTCGCATTTCAACAACTTCTTCTGTTGGAACAAGAATTTCACCAAAGAATTTTTCCATTTCATTTAGTTTAATGTGTTCTAATAACGTTTTTTGTACACTACTTTCATAACCAGAAAATGCCTGAACTACGTACCATTTTTTTTCTTGTATATCTACTGTCATAGTCCCTCCTCATATCGCCATTGTAAAGTATTCAATAACACGCACAAATATACCATCAAGGCCCCATAAAACAAGCCCAACAAGTATAGAAACTGCGATAACAATCAGTGTTGTTTGAACCGTTTCTTGTCTTGTAGGCCAAACTACTTTTCGCACTTCCGTTCGCGAGCCTTGGGCAAATTCGATAAATGTTTTACCTTTGCTAGTAAAGGCTGCAATAAATAAAGCAATAAAGATCAACGCACTAACAATGACCACCCGCAATACAATATTTATTTGATCTTCGAATAAAAAGTTACCAACAACGACAGTAATTAATAATAAGACGGATATTGTCCATTTGATTCCGTCAAATGAACTAGCGGGTTGTTCTTCTTCTATGGTTTTCATAAAGCTTTACTCATAATTGGTAATCGATAAAACCTCTATTATTTATCATTATTTGCTTGAAAAGTGAAAATAACAAAAGAAATATTTTTTAACTTAAAAAACAATGTTGAAGTATAAGGATTTTTGTACCTTTTGTAACGCAATAATATTAGTTTTTCTTAAAAAAGAGTGATAAAAGTTATTTATTTGCTTATTTTCTGAGTTTTACACAGTCGACTTGATGATTTATGCCCTTTTTTAAAATTAAGGTTGCTCTGTATTTTGTTGTGATTATATTTCGAGAAAGGTTTATACCATTAATTTCGTTCCAAATTTTAGAGGCTAATTGTAACGCTGCTGAATCCTGCATTTTCGAATAAGGATGAAAATAAGCCTTTGGATCGGTAAATGCACCTTTTCTAAATTTCATAAAGCGATCCATATACCATTGTTTGATGAGTACAGGATCCGCATCAACAAATATCGAAAAATCAACAAAATCAGAAACGAACACACGCTGGGCATAAAGTGGGCTATGTATTGCACTCTGTAAGACATTTAACCCTTCAAGAATGATAATATCAGGTTGATTAATTTCAAGCGTTTCATCCGATAAAATATCATAGGTTAAATGTGAATAGACAGGAGCCTCTACTGAGCTATAACCAGATTTAAGTTTCGCAACAAAATCTATCAATGCCTTCAGGTCATAACTTTCAGGAAAACCTTTCTTATTCATTAATTTTTTTTCAAACAACTTGTTATTTGGGTATAAAAAACCATCTGTTTTAACAATATAAACTTTAGGGCACTCTTTTCCGCGAGATAATAGTGCTTGCAAGATACGCGCAACTGTACTTTTCCCAACTGCAACACTACCTGCGATACCAATAATGTAGGGCACATTCTGGTATTGTGTGTTTAAAAACTTATTGCGCACTACTTGCTGAGATTTCTGTGCTTCGACATAGAGGTTTAACATACGAGAGAGTGGTAGATAAATATCAATGACTTCATTGAGTGAAAGATTTTCGTTGATGCCTTGAAGCTCTTTGATCTCATCTTCTGAAAGTGTTAGAGCAGTATTGTTGCGCAATGCAGCCCATTTTTTACGCTTAAAAGTAATATAAGATTGGTGAATTTCAGAATTGACTTTTACTGATGACATTTTTTTCTTCAACTATTTTTTCCTTCGGACTATCATTCATGAAAACAGATTTAGCTATCCCTTGAGGATCATCAGTATATATATGGTATTGCGCCGCTGGTTTGAGTAGTCTTTTAAATAAATTTATTAATACTTTTTCGTAATCTTTAATATTATTCGAGCTTTGTAAATTATGATAGGCTGTATTAAAGTCGCTTTGTATCCAACAAGTATAATCGTAAAAATCAATATAAGCGGCTTGCAAAAGATAAACACCTTCAATGATGATAATGTCTATATCTCTAAAGTTATAATCAATAACTCTTGGCGATATGACTTCATCAAGGGTAATCTTTATTTTTATTTCCCCAAAGAGTTTTAACGGAATAATCAACTCTTCAAACATTTCATCATAACGATAAGCGTGTAAATAGTACTCTTCAGGACTATTCATCACATTAAAGCGAACATCTTTCGGTGATTCCCAATCAACACCGCGAACCAGTGCAACACGGATCCCTTCTAATTCCAAAAGCTCTTCGGTTTTCACTGCTAATTTTTTTTTCCCACCTCCCTCAATACCACTGATCGCGACTATAAGTGGTTTATCAGATTCTTTTTTTATGTGCAATGACCTCAATATAGATTTTAGCTGTATAGGGTCATTTAGTACTGTTTTCACAAGAAATTCCTTTATAAAATTTTCTAATACCAATCACAATAAATCACTTATTAATGTTAAGGTTTATAATGAATTAAAAGAAATGATCCCTGTATTCATTCGTTTGCGATGATTAATTTTTTTTATGGGTCAGATATTCAACCAAGCCAATCAAGTCCTTGACATTATTAACAGATCCCGTTATAACTTGATATTTACCATTCACGATAAGAGTGGGCACACCATTAATTTTAAATTTTTCTGTATTACGTTTCATTTGTGATGCTATGCCTGCTGATGAAAAACTTTCGAGTGCACCTTTTGCTTTTGCCGGTGAAATATTAAGTTTAGCAAATAATTCTAAAATACCTTTCTCACCATTGATTTGTTGATGTTTTACATGAAGTGTATCAAAAACAAGACTCGTAAATTTATCTTCAACTTCTAATATCTGTGCTGCAGCGAGTGCTCGTGTTAGTTGAGCCCCCATAGCGCCTCCGAGAAAATCAATATGATTTTGTTTAAAGCTGACCTTTTTGCCTAAGCTTGCCTTAAGTTTGGCAATAATTGGCTGGAACCTATAACAGTGCGGACAATAATATGAGAAAAATTCCATAACTTGAGGTTGTGCTGTTTCTGGTTGGTTAATGACTTTATAATTAACGCCTTCTTTAAATTCACTCGCTTGAGTGAATAATGGCAAAAGTACTAGTCCAAATAACAGTACCATAATTTTCTTCATTGTTTGTTCCTTTTATTTATTAGCGCCTGAATAAATAGATAATTCAGGTCCATTCATGTTAATAATTTGTTGAGTTAATGATTTTAGCAAGTCTTTCCAGTACTGGTCAGTAGTAAACCAAGGAAAAGCTAATCTAAAAGCTTGATCGTACCACCTAAATGCAATCCATGCCACGTAATTAATGATCCGCAAACTGCGTAATGCTTCGATTAAAGTTAATTCATTGATGTTAAATTCAAATTGTTCTTTGTATCCATCTAATAACAGATTAAGCTGAAGTTGTTTTTCCTGCCCTGTACCATATAAAAACATCCAAAGATCTTGTATGGCGGGTCCCGTTTTACAATCATCAAAATCAACCAAATACGGTTTGTCATCAACATTTAAAATATTACTCGGATGGCAATCTCCATGCAATGAAATTTCATTATACGGATTATTTTCTAATATAGCCTCAGCTTGTAATGTCACATCATCAATTAATTGAAAGAGTTTTCCTTTTATTGAGTTGGGAATAAATCCACAATTTTGTAAATTAACTAATTGAGATCTAACCATTGTCTGCGCATCAAGTTTGGGACGGTTATTAAGTGCTTTTTTTGATGAAATTTGATGCAAATTGCCAATGGCGGCGCCAACATCATATAAAAAATCAATATTATCAATTTCCATTGTTCGAGCAGATAAACTTTCAAATAAAGCAAAACGAAAACTTGCAAAGTGAAATACCGACACACCCTCGCGGATAATAGGCGCAGAAATAGCACAATGATTCTTTTTTAAGCGATGACATAAATCATGCTCTTCTTGTAACTGCGCATCACTCCAATGCTGTGGTCGATAAAATTTAACAACATACCGCAGGTTATCTTCATCGGTAAAAGCATACACACGATTTTCATAGGAATTAAGCGAGCAAAGACCTGTCGTCGGATAGATACCAAGCGACGCTAATGAGTCTAATTGTAATTCAGGGGTTAGATTTCCGTAGCCATTAACCATAAATCACGATCCTAAAAAGAAGGGAATTTGCTCTTCAATTTCTTTTATATTGCCCTTTGTATTTATTAATTTTAGCGTAATCATTACCTTGCTCTTTTTTATTCCATAAGGATCAACTGCAATCGCAATTGGTTGTGTAAATATTTCTCCTGATTGTATGGTTATTTTATCAGGGCCTATTAATTTAGCATGATCTAGCCCTAAAAATGATATTTTATAGGTTTGAGTAGATACAGTTTTATTAAGGATTTTAAGGGTATATGTATTTTCAATAAGACCCTGACTGTTGAAACGATAAAGTACCATTCTGTCGCGCAAAACATCCATATCAGTACGGCTTACATTTAGAATGTTAAATAAAAATACCCCACACATGAGAAGTAAAACTAAGCCGTATCCAATAATTTTAGGACGTAACACCTTAGTTTTATTGCCTTCTAATTTATGCTCTGATGTATATGAAATTAAATCACGCGTGTACTTCATGCGATCCATTGTTTCATTACACGCATCGACACAAGCGCCACAATTTATGCATTCATATTGTAAACCATCTCGGATATCAATAGCAACAGGGCAAACTTGTACGCAAAGATCGCAATCAATACAATCACCAAGACCAAGTGCTTTAGGCTCGTCCTTACGGCGACGAGCTCCCCGTTTTTCACCACGATTTGCGTCGTAACCTACGATATAGGTGTTTTTATCAAACATCGCAGATTGAAAACGTGAATAAGGGCACATATGCGTACAGACAATAGATCGCATAAAACCTGCATTGATGTAGGTTATGCTTGCAAAAAATAAAATACTTGCAGTTGTCGCAAAAGAGCTGTTTAAGGTGAAGAAATCACGATAAAGAATTATAACAGGTACAAAGTAAGAGGCGAAAGCAATACCGGTAAACAGTGAAAACAGTATCCAAGTTACATGTTTAAGTGTTTTGCGCCAAATTTTATTAAAATTCCATGGTAATTGATCAAGGCGTTTACGTTTATTCGCAGTACCTTCAATACGCTCTTCAAACCAAATAAAAATAAATGTCCATACAGTTTGCGGGCAGGCATATCCACACCAAACGCGGCCAAGGTATGTGGTAAAAAAGAAAAGAGCAAAAGCGGCAATTATAAATACCCATGCAAGTAAGGTTAAATCCTGCGGAAAAAGGATCATATTGAAGATGTGGTATTGTTGCTTATTAATATCAAACAAAATGGCCTGATTGCCATTCCATTGTAGTAATGGCAAGAGTAAAAATATCAAAATTAATCCCCAGCCTATATAACGCCTTATTTTTTGGTAAACACCGTACACCGCCCTGACATATAGGCGCCTAGTCGGGTTGTATCGATCTACCGCGTTTGTTTTTGATGATCCTATTTCTTTAATTTTGATACGATCAACCATACGACTCTTCCTTGATAACGATATTAATCCGTAAAACCACGCGCTTTTAATAAAGCCTGATAAAAATCATTTTCACAATCTTTTGCAATGCCAGGGATCATTGCCCCTTTTTCTTCTTGTTCCATTTTCAAATGGTAAATAATCACTTCATCAGTTAACGCTGCTAGTGGCTTGTCAAAAACGGCTTCTTTTGAAATTAAAGCCAACACCTCAAGTAAGCTTAACTCTTTATTTTTAAGCCAATATGGCGATAATAATTCTAAAATTTCATTAACTCGATGACACGGCATTATTGATACCCACAGAAATAATTAAAAATAAATTGTACACCTCTATTTTTTAAAATCATCAAGGATCCGCACTACAAAAAACATATTATTAATATTTGACGTGATCCTTGATAACCAACATAATTTTATTTATACCCATGTGACGCAAAAGTGCAAATTTAGCAAGGGAAATAGTATCAAGGTACTAGGCATAAAATTGCCCTCTCGATGATTAATTGCGTTAATCACCAAAGGTCGAATTAAAATAAAGACTTAAATTTCTATATAGTTATTCTACATAGAGCTTTTATAACAACACAGGTTGGTACTAATAGCCTTACCCTACGAGGCACAAGCTCGAAAACTAAGACTGCCTTACAATAATCGAAAAGTGAACAACAATTACCTAATATTGTGCCTTGTTATGATCATCGAGCTTGAGCCTGACAAAGCATTTTTACGTCACATGGATATATATTATATAATTTCATACGTTAGCGTTGAAGCGTGAGATCAACACAGTCCATCTAGACGCTATAAACGTTCTATTTTCTTATAAAACTAGGGGCTGTTGATCTTTCACATTGGCAACCAAATCATTGAGCAAGCTAGTGCGAGCATACTTTCAAAATGAATCTTTAGTTTATCGTATCGAGTGGCTATTGCCCTAAAATGTTTCAACCTTGCAAAGGCATTTTCAACTAAGTGCCTATATTTGTATAAACACCAGTCAATATCAGCATTACCCACTTTTG